>JAKUTG010000289.1:0-2981 GCA_022447905.1 Pseudomonadales bacterium
AATCTGAATTATAATAGGAGATTGGTTGCCCTAATTTGGTTGCCCTATTTTTATAATTTGATGGTATCCTTTGGTATTTAATTATAACAAAAAACCCCCACCAATTAAGGAGGGGGTCTGATGTGGTCAGAGGCGGAATCGAACCACCGACACGAGGATTTTCAGCAGACGTGTTGACCGAATCTCTTTTTTAATCAATATGTTGCAAGCTCGAAATCAGAGTGTGCTAAAAAGTGTGTTATAGATTTCCAACGAAATGGGCTAAATCTAATGTATTTTTACTCTGATCCCTTTTATTGCTCATTCTTTAAATCCCTGGGAAATCAATGCCCCAGTGGTTGACCGATTAACCTCGAGGGATCTGCACCCGGTTTTGGTACATACTTATCAATCCAGGGTCCACCAAACTGTGCCACGTAAAGATTTCCTTCTGAGTCAACACTCATCTGATGCGGAAGAGAAAAGCCACCGCAAGCTCCAGTATGGTCCGTATCAAGCCCTGCCTCTGCAACTGCCGCATCGTCTGAACAGGTAAATCCAGGACGACCGAGCGATGACGCCTCGCCATAGGTCCCGAAATAATCCAGTAATTGACCGTCCAAATCGTACTTGAGAATGCGGTTCAACGTCGCATCCAAAATCCAAACAAAGTCGTTCACGTCAATCATAATGGCCACGGGATCCCAGATATTCGGCCACTCATCGAGGAGTGTTCCATCTTCAGTAAAGATTTGGATCCTGTGATTCCTCCGGTCTGATACATAAACCCGGTTCTCTTTGTCCACGGCAATTCCATGGACTAAATCGAACTGCCCTGGTCCGCTTCCGACCGATCCGAACTCGGATAGAAAGTTACCGTCCGAATTATAACGAACGACACGACCATTCTGGTAACCGTCACCCAACAAAAAATCGCCATTGGGAAGGAAAGCAAGCACTGCATTCTGCCCGAAATCTAAGGGCCCTGGGTTCGGATTTTCACGTGGATTCGGTCCGCCTTCACCAAACACCGGATTGGGATCTTCCATTTGTAACAGGAGCTCGCTCCCGTCATTGCTGAACTTGAGGATTGCTTCGTGCACACCGTTTCCGCCTCGTTCATCCACCCATACGGCACGCTCAGGATCATAGGGATTGATATAGATCTGATGAGGACGATTGAAAAGCGAATCCCACTGCGACCAATTCTCAGTGATATTGCCATCGCGATCGACAGCTACGAGGAAATTCCTCTGACGCTCGTTATCTTCTCCCGGTCGAGATTGTCTACGTTGATCTCCCCACATCACTATCAAAACCCTATCGGGAGTGTCCGGCCAAACACCCGCAGCCGACCCCCAGGTCCAGGTCTCATCATGATCCGGCGCCAGCTTCCACCAACCTGGTATGACGTCATAAGGACCGTTCCGGTCGTCGCCACCTTTGGCTACTTCAAACCGACTGACGGGTGGCTCACTCTCTCCTGTGCATGCGGACACTACCGCAGTTACAATTAGTATGAGACCCAGACTGATACGTTTCAGCTCCATTTTCACTCTCCGTACAAATATTCGTTAACACTTATTCCGTGTTTCACTTTCACCTGGCTGATGGGCTTCCCAACCATAGCATAACCGATTGATGGAAACTCCCAGCCATGGCGCGTATTTACTGAAGTTGCGGGAGGTTAGTGAGCGCTGTTCACATTACCAATCTCGATAACAATCTGCCGGCTCCCCAGGAGGCTCCAGGTATCGCAAACCCTTAGAAAGGAAGGGTCTTTTTTGCTACTCTTCGGGTGATGCCATCTACCCTTTTCTGAGAGCTTGTTTGGGGGTTGCTGTATCTGGTTAGGATTGCTGGAATACGCTAGCTTTCCTGTGGGGACGTAAAGCTCTACAAAAGCTCAATAAATAGAGGCTCTAGATGAAAAAATCCGTTACCGCTGTCCTGGCTGTAGTACTGGGGTCAACCCTGGTACTGGGGGTAATCCTGGTATTTCCCGGTAATCAGGAGACGGAATTAAGCGTTTCTTCAGAACTTTCTCCAGAATTTAGTGAAATCCATTCTCCTAACAGTCTTGAAATGGAAGCTGAGGATCCCACAGTCGTCGTTCAGACATACTGCCAGGTATGTCACAACGATGCGTTGATGACAGGGAATCTCTCTTTGACCGGGTTCGAGGTAGAAAATGCGCCGAACCACCCTGAGACAGCCGAAAAGATGATTCGAAAATTAAGGGCTGGCATGATGCCTCCACCGGGTATGCCGAGGCCGAACGCTGATACGCTTCTGGCCCTGGTAGAAGAGTTAGAGACAACGGTGGACCAGAACGCTGATGCGAATCCAAATCCGGGAGTCAGAAGATTCCAGCGATTAACCCGGGCAGAGTATGAAAAAAGTGTGCTGCAGCTTCTCGATTTGGAAATAGATGCAAGTCGCTGGCTTCCAGAAGACACATTCCTGGGGAATTTTAATAATCTGTCTGCTGCCCAGGGTCTTTCTACCACTCTATTGGAGTCGTATCTGAGGGCAGCAGCCGAAGTCAGTCGCCTTGCACTGGGGAATCCAGATGCTTTGTCAGCTTCTTCTAAATACACTAATTCTATCCATGTCTCACAGCACTCATGGGATCATTTGGAAGGCACTCCCTTTGGGACAAGAGGGGGTATGGTAGTCAGGCATGATTTCCCCACAGATGGCGAGTACGTCATTTCGATAGAGACGCTTTTCGGTAGAGGTCTTCCCGGACAAGATCTGGATATATCGATTGATGGAAGAGGTATGGCTCAGTTAGCGCTTGAACATAATGGCGACCGGACGATACCGATTCAGACAAAGCCTATTTTTGTTTCGGCGGGTCAACATCAAATTGTAGCTGCTTTCGTGAAACGCATCGAAGGTCCTTACGAAGACCGGCTTAGCCCATTCAATTGGTCGTTGGTGGGAGGAGAGGATGCTCGACAGTGGGCTAACTATGGAATTACGGCGCTTCCAAATTT
>JAKUTG010000029.1:0-14868 GCA_022447905.1 Pseudomonadales bacterium
AATAACGGCCATGTGGATTTATTCGAGGGGCTGCGCAATTCCGGAGGTTTTGGGAATATTGACATCGGTTCCTCTGCACCACCGTTTGTCATGAACGATGTGGTGGTTGTAGGGCCAGCACACGCGGTAGGTATGCGGCCGCGGTCTATGTCCAACGTCAAAGGCGATGTACGAGGCTTCGATGTGCGCACGGGTGAGCTTCTTTGGACTTTTCACACCATTCCGGAACGAGGTGAAGTAGGCTATGAAAGCTGGCTCGATCAGGGTGTGGAGTTTACGGGCAATGCAGGTGTCTGGGCACCTATGTCAGGTGATCCGGAGCTAGGACATGTTTATCTGCCTGTCGAATCGGCGACCGGTGACCGCTTCGGTGCCGACCGGCCTGGGGCTTACCTTTATACAGACTCCGTGGTTGCGGTAGATATCAGAACCGGTGAGCGCCAATGGCACTACCAGTTGACCCACCACGACATCTGGGACTGGGACATTCCATCCGCGCCGATTCTCGCTGACTTGCCCAACGGCCGTAAGGTTCTCATGCAAGTGACTAAACAAGCCTGGGTATACACTTTCGATAGATTGACAGGGGAACCGATCTGGCCTATAGAAGAGCTCCCGGTTCCGGCTGGAGACGTGCCCGGTGAATGGTACTCGCCCACACAACCTTTTCCGACACGGCCAGCTGCCTTCGATCGGCAAGGGTTTACCGAAGAGGATGTGATCGATTTTACGCCGGAACTGCGTCTTGCAGCACTGGAGGCGATTGCAGATTTTCGCCTAAGTTCAAGTGTGTATTCACCTCCATCTCTTATGGATGCAGAAGATGGTACACGTGGCACCTTGAGTTTACCCTCAGCCACTGGCGGTGCCAACTGGGAAGGCTCTGCCCTCGATCCAGAAACTGGTATTCTCTACATACCATCAAGGACCCAACTGGCTGTTTTGACATTGGGAAAAGATGAGAATTCTGACGTAGCTTTCAGCCAGTCTTTCGGTGTTCGCATACCGCGGGTTCAGGGCCTGGAAATCGTTAAGCCGCCTTACGGTCGCATCACGGCCATCGATATGAATTCCGGCGATCACCTTTGGCAGATCGCAAATGCCGATACACCGGATAACATTGCCAATCATCCAGCACTCGAAGGAATTGATATTGCACGAACAGGTGTACCGACACGGGCAGGTATAGTATTGACGAAAACCTTACTGTTCGCTGGTGAAGGTGGTGGAGGCCCCGGGGCCAGCCCGATTCTGCGAGCGATCGATAAGCAAACGGGTGAAATCGTTGCCGAGATTGAATTACCCGGTAACCAATCCGGGCTGCCGTTTACCTATGAACATGAAGGAAAGCAATACATTGCAATGTTCGTCGGTGGAGGTGGAAATCCAGCTGAGTTGGTGGCTTACGCCTTACCATAACTTAATATTCAGGAGTAATAATTACCATGCGATCTTTGTTTTATCTAGCGGTGTTGGCGCCGCTTATGATGCTTATCAGCCTGCCAGCGCAAGCCGTCACCTGGGTGATCGACCAGGAAGATTCCCGAGTTATTTTCAAGTATAACTACGGAGTCGATCAATACGAAGGCGAATTTAAAAATGTAGAAGCGATCTTCGAGATTGATCCCATGAGCCCTGGCAGTTGTAAATTCTCAGTAACGATTCCTATAGAAGATCTATATATTGACTCCCCGGAAGCCAAAGATTATTTGCTCGATTATGAGCTTTTCGACGTGGATCGCTGGCCTACAGCCACTTTCAAAGCAGAGCAATGCCGATTAACTGGAGCGGATTCTTTTGTATCAGATGGAACTTTGACTATTCGAGATCAGACCCAACCTTTAAGTTTTCCATTTGATCTGGATGTTGAAATTGACGGTGGTCTGCGCTTCCGTTTGACAAGTGAGGTAACAATCCAGCGGTTGGTGTTTGGCGTCGGTCAGGGATATTGGGAGAATACAGCTGAGGTTCCTAATGATGTGATCATCGAGGTAGACGTATACGCTGTCCGGCAGTAATCAAACAGGGTTTGAGGTTATGAATTATTTATTTAACACAATGTTTTTCAGATTATTTTTTAAATACTGGCGGTTTTCAGTAATCCTGGTCTGTTCAGCACTATTGCTTTCATGTGAGCGCCTGGCGTCGCCTAATTTCGAAGCCGAATTAGTTGAGGCAAGTCCTGGGCAGTACATACTAGATAAAGATCATGGCGTACTGCTGTTTAAACTAAATCATTATAGCTTCTCAACATACATTGGCAGTTTCAACGATATAAATGCCTCTTTGGATTGGGATCCGGAGGATATTGAAAATTCTAGCCTGGAAGTCGTCATTAATACTGCCTCAATAGACGTTAATAATCCTGAATTTGAAGAGGAACTTCGCGGTTCGAATTGGTTCGATGTTGAGAATTATCCGCAAGCTACGTTTAGGACGACCTCGTTTTTAGAGTCAGAGGGGAATACATTTAAGTTTGAAGGAGACCTGACCTTAATGGGAATTACTGCTCCTGTGACTCTCTCTGCTAATTTTAATGGTAGTGGCTTTGTTTTGCTTACTCGAAGCAATACTATCGGCTTCTCCGCAAATGCCACTTTCCAACGGTCAGTTTTTGGTCTAGGTCGATTCCGGCCCATGGTCGGAGATGATATTGAATTGGAAATTTCTGTTGAATTTCAAGAAAATAGTTAGTATTCGTACAGGCACAAATCATGCAACTTCCGTACAGGTAGTTAGCGTAGGCCACTCAAGGACATCCAAACAAATAGGCTCGTCCCAAAAGGGATGGACTTATTTTTTGGGATGCTAAAAAATCACTTTCCGCGTACTCTATTAATCTACTGAGTTTCTGAATAAAAAAAGGAGGCACGCATGGGAGATAGAGTTAATCTAATAGTTAGAGCTTTGGTAATTTCCAGTCTGTTGCTTGCTTTCAATCAAGGTTTTGCACAGGACTATCCGCACGCTTTTCCCAGGCTAGGTGTCACTCAATTGCTGGAAAATGAGCGCGTATTTATCTGGGAGGTTATCTGGCCCAACGGAGAACCTCAGCCTTATCACCGGCACCAGTACGATATGACAGGTGTTTTTCTTCGCTGGGGACCTCTCCGTGTTACCCGTTTAGATGGGAGTTATACCGATAGCCTGGAGCCCTTTGAGATTCCCAATGTTTTTTTCCTAGAGAAGGGTGTTACTCATAAGGAAGAAGGCATCGGTATGCCAGAGCGGCACTCGATCATGATCGACATTAAAGAGTATTCCATACCTGCATCGGCGCGACTTGGTGATGGCAACACGAAGATAGAATCAGGTGTAGGAGTTCAGTTGCTTGAAAATGAGAGGCTTATCGTTAACAGAATAGAACTAGGAGCAGGCCAATCTCTTGCACCCCATTACCATGGAGAGGACAGTGTATTGATATTTCTTTCACAAGGTGCTCTTGGACTGATCGGGGACGATGGAAGTCAGGAACTTAAGGGCATGATGCGCAAAGATGTTTGGTATTTACCTCGTGGTCAGGTTCATTCACTTGAAGCAGTCGGTGGGCCAGCAGATGTTATGCTTTATAAATTGAAATAATTGAAGCCAGCCCCGAGTTTCACTATGAGAGGTTCGACTCTGCTTAACAAAGCCACAAAAGATTCGATAGAATCGCTAAAAGAGCTAAAGGAATCTAAAAATGAAAATGTTTAAAGTAGCAATTATTGCCTTAGGTTTAACTGCCACGACCTACGCAGCAGAAAGTGTAAATATGGCAGACTTAGAAAGTGGTAATTCAGTAGGTACAATAGAAATATCGCAGAGCGAATATGGAGTTGTCTTTACACCTGATTTAAAAGGCCTACCTCAGGGTGCGCATGGATTTCATATACATACAACTCCTTCTTGTGAGTCAGTTGAACGAAATGGACAAACCGTGTTGGGTGGCGCAGCGGGAGGACATTTTGATCCTTTACAAGCAGGCCAGCATGGATATCCTTGGACAAATGATAATCATTTAGGAGATTTACCTACACTAAATGTTGATGATGAAGGAATGGCTTCCCTACCTGTTTTAGCTCCTCGCTTAAAATTGGACGATCTGTCCGGTCGTGCAATTATGATACATGCTGGAGGGGATAATCACTCTGATGATCCGGCTCCTTTAGGGGGAGGTGGGGCCAGAATTGTATGTGGAGTGATTGAGTAACGCGAAAAGTAATTAGAAAGTAGATTAATCTAACTTTGAGCGAATAAGTGGTCTTGTAAGGCATGTTGGCCCGCCGCAACCTTTACTGCTTATTTCGGTGCCTTTATAAGCTTGGACTTCTACTCCAGCTTCTTCAAGTTTCCGACGTGTTATCGGATTACCTTCTAACATAACACATTGTCTTGGGCTAATAGTCAATACATTGCATCCCATGCTTTGAAATTCTTCAGGTGGTACCTCTATTAGTTTTTTCCCCATTTCAAGCAAAAGATTTCTGAAGGGGACAGTCAATAGAGGAGAGTAAACTAGGGATAGATCGGTATCTATCGGGCTGTATGTAGACATAAGATGAAAGACATCGTCTGGGCCATTCCAATGAGGTGAAGGCACAACGATCAGGTTATCAATGCAGTCTCCTAGTAATTCTGTCAACTGCGCTATGCCTTGAGCATTAGTTCGATAACCCTCTGCGATGGCGAGAGTTCGATCATTTAGCCAAACTATATCTCCCCCCTCTACCTTGGCTTCGCCCGTTATCGAACCAACAATAGGTAATTCCAACAATTTGAATGTTGGCAGGCAAGCAGCAGGTTCGAAAGCGCGAGCCTTCTTTCCCATGTTGCATAAAATGATGCCTTTAGAACAAACGATGGATGAGTCGCGAACATAAATTGAATCGAGACCTGTGGACTTATCAAAAGGAGCGAATACTATTTCTATTCCAAATTTGTTTATGATTTCCACGAAACCCTGGTATTCGGCAACCGCCGTGTTGAAATCCGGCTTCGAAGTAAATCCAAGACTTTGCCATTGTTTGTCAATGAAGGATTGGTCCACAAAGGCATCCTCCACGCGTTTAAGCAATAATGTCTTAATTTTGCCAACGTCGGATTGGCAGGTTGGAGTCACACTTTGTTCCCGCTTTTAGAGGTTAGCCCAGTTAGCATTATTAAGAATCTCGGGATCGCCTTATTATCCAGACATAAATCGGTAATCCAGCGATAAATAATATTGAGCCCCAGAATATGGTTTCAAACCCTGTACCCGTAATAGCCCATATTGAGAAAATTGCAGCTAAGATACAAACAGACAATTCAAAAGTTGACAACGATTGGTGCGATCTAGCTGCTATGAAAATACGAGCCAGCGCACACAGCAAATAGGGCAGTAAAGCGGCCAGAGTGGCCAATAGAATTACGAAAGTAAATTGGTCAACAAGACTTTCGCTTGCGTTCATTAATACAAGCAAGCTAACCAGTACAGATGAAATAACCAGCCCTTTTGCTGGCGTGCCATACTTTGATTTTTTGGCAAACACACGAGGGAAGAGCTTGTCTTTTGCAGCCGCCATTGGAATCTGCCCTAAACAGAGAGTCCATCCATTCAAAGCTCCGAAACAACTCACAATGGCGCCCAGGCCAATGAGATTGTATCCCCAGGGGCCCCACAAAGTTGCAGCAGCCTCTGCAAAAGGAGCATTTGATTGTACGAGTTCTTCTGGGCTAATTAGGCCCATAACTGCCACTGTGCCTGGGATATAAACTAAGGCGGCAATACATGTGCCTGCAACAGCAGCTCGCGGAACAGTGCGAGTTGCGTTTTCTACATCGGCTGCTGGTATGTTCGCACTTTCCATTCCTAAAAACGCCCACATAGTAAGAGAAGCCGTTGCTGTCAAGGCAGAGAAATCTGATTGATTGCTTAGATTAAAAGGTTGGAAATTAGAGGGCTCTAAAGAAAATAGGCCAAATGCAGCTACAGCAATTAATGGCAGTATCTTTAAAACAGTCGTTGTCAATTGCACGCGGCCCGCCAGTCTGACTCCGCGGACATTAACAATAACTAATGACCAGACAAATATTAGAGTAACCCCAGTACTTAAGAGGCCTTGGCTGGCAATTGTAGGCCAGAATGCTGACAAATAACTGACTAAAGCAATGGCAATTGCGGCATTAGTTGCAATGATAGAAATCCAGTAGCCCCAAGCTACAAAAAAACCGGGAGCATCGCCAAATCCGGCTTGAGTATATAAGTAAGGGCCTCCGGACCCTCGTATTTGACGAGCAAGTCCTGCAAAAACGAGTGCCAATAAAATTGAACCGACCGCCGAAAAAATCCAGCCAATTATGCTAATGCCGCCGAACGTTGCTAGTGCGGCCGGTAATAAAAAAATTCCTGAACCAATCATATTTCCCGCGACCATTGATGTCGCAGACCAAAACCCCAACGCTTTTCTACCGGTGCTCATTTGCTCTCTAATAAACTTGATCTGTTGACGGGGCTATTCACCGACTGCCAAGTACCAGCCAATTGTGATTTAACGGAATGAGTTGGCATTTTTGGACTATCTAATCTTCTATCAATGATAAATCGGAAAATGGCTAACATAGCATCGATCTGACATTTTCTACATTTTTTGGGCTTGGTTTCCGAGTTTGTTGATTGAAAAATATTTAGGGATAAAGGCGAACAAATCAAAAACTGGAATGGTGTTTTTGGGGTAGCTTTTAGCATCACGATATTTTTATAGATCAAGATTAATCAAAGAATTTTGTTTATTGCTGATTGTAATAATATTTTTTTAGTGTGGCTGTGAGTGGTGCTTGCAATTTTTCGTTTACTGGACTCACAATAAGTAGTTACGCATTACCGATAAAATTCCCGAGGGATGGCTGCTGGAAGCGAGCACGAATGAACAATTAGAATATTTTCAGCACAGTAAAAGGAAAGGCGCTCCGCAAGGCAAAAAGAAGGTTAAGACAGCACACTAAATGGGAAATAATAGGTCTTTAGATTCAAAAGCGCTTTTTAATGAAGCTATCAATCTAATCAATGGAGGTGATCTGTCCGCGGCATCAGAGGTTTGCCGTAAAGCGATTGCCGCAAATCCAGATGATGTTTCTCTAACAGCTTTGTTGGGAGCCGTGTTGTTAAAAACACGGCAACCAGAAGAAGCTGAAAAATATTTGCAGCGCTCGATAGAGCTTGCACCAACTTTCGCCAAGCCGCATGAAGACTTAGGGTTTTTGCTTCTGGAGACAGGTCGGTCAGAAGAAGCTGTGGAAATACTAGAGAAAGCTGTGCGTCTGGATCCTAAATCAGTGAAAGCATATTTTTCTCTCGGACGTGCTTATGCAAATATCGGGAAAGGCAGTGAATGTGATGCAGCATTTTAAAAATCTTTTGCATTGGATCCAGAGAGGAAAAAACTGGCACTCGCAGCAGAACATCATAAAGCCGGACGCCATAAAGAAGCAGAAAAATTATATCGCGAGCTACTGAGCGAGAACCCTAGCAATGTGGATGCTATGCGGATGCTTGCAGGCATTGCAGCTAGTCGGTCTTTTGCTGAAGAAGCGGAGTCACTGTTCCGACGAGCGATATCTTTAGCACCAGACTTTGCCCTCGCTCATTTAGATTTAGGAATGCTTCTGCAGGAACAGCATCGTTACAGTGAAGCAATTGAATGTTTCGCGAAAACAGCGGCTCTGCAGCCTAAAAGTCCAAAACCTCACTTTTTGCTCGGATCAATTCTGTCCTTGTCTGGCAAAACAACCAGTGCTTTAAAAGCGTACAAGCACACTCTTAAACTTCAGCGAAAACATCCAAGTGCTCTATTAGGGCTCGGGCACACACTGAAGACTCTTGGCCAACAGCAAGAAGCAATTGATGCATATCGGGATTGCATTCGGTTGAAACCAGATAATGGAGAAGTGTATTGGAGCTTAGCAAATTTAAAAACGTATAAATTGTCTAGTAACGACATTGAAATAATGGAAGCGACCATAGCCAACAATGATAATCTTAGCGACCAATCACGAGTAAATTTTCTCTTTGCCTTGGCCAAAGCAAAGGAGGATGAAGGTAAGTTTGAAGAAGCGTGGGATTATTATGAGGAAGGCAACAAAATTCAGCGCGGCCTTGAGCACTATGATCCGGTGCAAACAGAAGTAACCAACGATAACTTGATACAAGTTTTTAGCAGGGAGTTTATACAAAACAATAAGGAAGAGGGGAATCAAGATTCATCTCCTATTTTTGTTGTTGGCCTACCTCGGTCGGGATCCACGCTCGTTGAACAAATACTAGCGAGCCACAGCATGGTAGAAGGCACTGCAGAGCTGCCATATTTAGGAAGAATAGCCACCTCCCTAAATCGGAATAGAGCGGATGGAGTGAATTATCCCCACGCGATTCGGGAGTTGGGGACGATACATCTTAAAGCGCTAGGTCAAAATTATTTAGACCTCGCAAAATTTCACAGGGAGACAGATCGGCCAATATTCATCGATAAAAACCCGAACAATTTCCCTTCTATCGGTTTAATTAATTCGATTTTACCTAAAGCAAAGATAATAGACGTGCGCCGCTATCCTCTCGATGCAACTCTCAGTTGCTATAGGCAGCTGTTTGCAAAAGGACAAACTTTTGTTTATGACCTGACAGATATTGGAGAATATTATCTTCAATATCAGAGGATGATGGATCATTGGCATGAGGTACTTCCTGGGCGCGTGCATACGGTGCAATACGAGGAGATGGTAATGGGTTTCGAACAACAGGTTCGCGATCTACTCGAATATTGCGAACTTCCGTGGGAGGATTCCTGTCTTAACTTTTATAAAACTGACAGGCCGGTGAGAACCGCAAGCTCTGAGCAGGTGCGTCAGCCAGTGTATAGAAAATCTGTACATTTTTGGCGTAATTATGAAGATAAGCTGGGGGAATTAACTGAAGTTTTGGAACCGATACTCCCGCGTTATGAACAGTACGAATACATAAACCGTGACGCATAAAATTTAGTTACGCATTAAGCGGATCAAACGGCCATACCTCGAGTCCGTGAATCGCGTTTCTGATGTCCATAGTCAAATTTAAGAATGCAGTTGAATCCGCTGAATCGAAGCTATGCAGACTCACGGTCGAGGGCGACGAGCCAGCGGCAATGAGATCATCTGAGATTGTGCATAAACCCCGCCCGAACGCTTGACGGGCTGTTCTAGAATCATCTTGGTCCGTATTAGTCAGCAGCTCAGCATCAAATTGAGGGACGGCAAAGGTTCTTTGTTCCCCATCTCGTGAAATAAATCGTACAGTGTTATTTCCGGTGTCGTTATAAAGAATTCCATTTTTATGGGGGCGGGCATTGTGCGTACCGTCAGGCAGAGATGCACTCAATTTGATATGGCGGCCAGAATAAGCGAATAAACCTCCGCTATGAAGACCACTAAAATACATTGAGGAACTGTTACAAAATACACTATTGAGATGCAAAATATTGTTTGCGGGCGGGCCTAGATCTTTCTCGGGATGAAAAGGCTGTCCGCGCAAGCCTTCTAAATCTTTTGAAACGCTTAAGCCCCAGCTGAAACGATTCTTATCGAGATCGAATCCCAGAATTGCATCAAACCCTGTTGAAGTCAGAAATAATCTTCGTTTGTAACGGTAAATTTCGTGGCAGTGCTTCAAATAGGGATTTTTATAGGAGGCAATGAGCGTAAAATGCGGGTCATATACGAACAGCTCATCGCTAGCTGCAATGAATACTCTGTCATCGTCAAAGGCAATCCCGCGGAGCCCCCGATCCCATCCTCGTCCTTGCCATTCAATATCCATGGTATTCCAATCGACAACCTGGCGTGATCGCTGATTTGTTATGTCGAGCAAATATACACCCCCGTGGCTTTCGCCCTGAATACTGCCGCGAACCACCGATGTTGCGATTAATGTTGTCATAAATTCTGTCCAACATAGTAAATTTTGCGTAGTGTACAAAATATCTGTGCTTAGATTCACTCTTAAATATCGCAATTGGGCAAGTTTTCGAGTACATTGCATCTGATTGCTAGCCTATAGGCAGAGACACATTCTGATAGGTTGGAGATTAGGATAATGAGAAGCGTGAAAAAGCCTAGGAGAGCGCTATGACCACCGACAGTGAGTTTAATTTCCTTTATCGCAAACGCTCGTTAAGTCTTGCTATTTCGGCCGCTTTAACAAGTGCAACAGCAGTGGAGGCGCAAGAGAATCGTCTCGAAGAGATAATTATCACCTCCACAAAACGTGAGCTTAATCTTCAGGATACTCCTCTCTCGGTAACAGCAATAACCAATGCAGATTTAACCTTGCTACGGCTGAAAAATTTCTCTGACTATGTAGGTCAAATTCCAAATATTTCTTTAAGTGAGCGCCAACCAGGAGCTAACTCCGTGATTATGCGAGGTTGTGCAGCTCAAGGCTTGTCATTTAGTGACTCAGCAACAACTTCCGTCTATTTGGATGAGCAGCCCATCACATCTGCGGGCTATAATCCCGACCCTCGTTTGATTGATATTCAGCGGGTTGAAGCACTCGCAGGTCCTCAAGGGACGCTATTTGGTGATGCGTCTCAATGTGGCACATTGCGTATTATCACTAACAAACCTGACACGACAGCGTCAGATGGCTGGGTAGATTTTACCGGCTCTTCATTGACTGATGGCGGAAATAGCACTGACGTCAGTGCCATGGTAAATATTCCATTGCTGGACAATAGAGCGGCACTTCGAATAGTGGGTTTTCGCGCAGATGAAGCAGGCTTCATTGACAATATTGCTTCACCATCCTATGGGCAAACGTTTAATAATGCTGATCGAGTTGACGACGATGTTAATTCGTCCTCTTTTTACGGCGGGCGAGTTGGGTTTCGCTATGGTCTTGATGACCAATGGACACTGGATCTCTCAGGTATCTACCAATATTATGAATTGGACGGATTTGCCGATGCATCCCTGAGCAAAGGACTGTACGCCGATACAGATATTTTCCCTTCGTTTGGTTCCAGAGAGCAAGCCAGATTTACTGAAGATTCTTGGGAAGATGAGTGGTATCAGATCGCTTTGACACTCGAAGGTGATCTTGATGTTGGTAATGTTGTTTTGAATGCCTCTTATTTTGATAGAGATAGCTCTTATTTCGCTGATAGTACGGCATATCTGCAAAATTTCCAGCAACTAGGCGACTATTTCCGATCTAATCCTTACTACGCCAGCATGACTATCTATGACTTTGGTGGTGATCCCAAAGCGAATGATTATGATGCGCGGGAAACTACGTCATGGAGCCTGGAAGCTCGTTACGCTACACCGACGGACGGACGTTGGTCGGCAATAGTCGGAGGATTTTACAGCCATCGAGAAGTGGATGAAATTTTTATTGCCAATGTGGATGGTTTCACAGACTCTGCTGCTTTTGCCTATATAAATTACGCTGGATACTATGCCTTCGGAATCAGTAAAACAAATTCGAATAACTGGTACTCAGGCACTTATGATAGCGACCTGGATCAGAGCGCAATTTTTGGTGAGGTGAGTGTCGATCTCACAGAAAACTTTAGCATAACAGCCGGCGGGCGCTACTATAACGTTGACAATGATTATGTTGTGCTCAATGGTTCGATGATCGGACTAAATGGTGGCCCTCCAGATTGTGCAGTGGACTATTGCTATGCACCCGGAGATTTGGGCAAATCCGATGAGTCGGGATTCGTGCCCAAAGTTAACTTGAGTTATCGCGCTGGAGAACAATTATTATTCGCGACTTACTCTGAAGGATTTCGTCGGGGCGGCGCAAATTCCGCTCGGCCTCAATCAGTTTACGGCGCACCAAGTGATCTATTCGCAGATCCTGCCGGAACGCTCTTTGAATATGAGTCTGATACGATTGAAAATTTGGAAATTGGTGCCAAAACCCAGTGGTTTGATGACCAACTTCGTCTTAATTTCTCTTTCTATCGTATGACCTGGGATAACATCCAGGTTCAAGCCGAAGATCCTCAGCCGCTCCTGTACACACTGGGCATTGTAAATTTTCCCGAGGCTGAGATAGACGGTGCCGAAGCCTGGCTTAATTGGGCACCTACAGACAATTGGAAATTTGACCTAACACTTGGCATTAATGATGGTGAAATTCCTTCTACACAAACCCTATTTGCGGGAACGGCTGGGGCAATACCAGTCGCGGGAGGTACTGAGCTGCCAATAGTGCCAGATGTCAAGGGTAGTCTGCATGCCACGTACAGTTTTTCGGAGACGCTCTTCGGTGCTAACCCTTATATTCTGGCAAGTTACAGCTACACAGGAGAGTCTGTAAATTCCCTGTCCGGTATCGAATCTTCGAGTTTCGCGTTTCCAGTTATGACTCAAGATAGTTGGAGCGTAGTTGATGTACAAGCAGGATTGGAAACGGATGATTGGACACTAAGCGTGTATATAGACAATCTGTTTGATGAAGAGGCGGAACTGTTTTATAACAATCGCTGGGCGCAACAGAGGCTATCGGCTAATTGGCCGAGAACCATCGGAGTAAACTTTAGGTATAATTTTAACAATTAGTATTTGCTAGTTTAGTTATTGCCTAAGAAATTCTGAGCTTGGACTAGGCAATTGCCTTTGAGCAGATTGATAGCCCAGCTCGGCTTTCCTTATGAAGACCTACGATGCAGTTGTAATAGGAGCAGGTCATAATGGCCTCACTAATGCTGCTTTTCTCGCCAAATCAGGACTCGATGTAGTAGTCCTTGAAAAGAATGACCATATAGGCGGGGCAACGGTTAGCCGGGAAATACACCAAGGTTGGAAATATTCCAATTGTTCCTATGTATGTAGCCTGTTCAGGCCAGAAATCTATCAAGCCCTTGATCTCGGCCGCCATGGTTTGGAAGTTGTACCTCTGCAGGGAAGTATCACTTTCAAAAAGAATGGCGACTATTTCGGCAGTTTTCATCAGCCTATGGTTCGCAGACGGGAAATCGCCCGACATTCAAAACGCGATGCCGATGCGGCAATTCGTTTCGATATAGATTTGATGAAGTGGTGTCGGTTAATTCGAGGGTTTTTACTTCGAACACCTCCCGATCCTGCCTCATTGAAAATTAGAGACGTTATGGAATTTGCCTATTTGTTAAAACGTTTCTATACCCTCACTGAGAAACAAATATACGAATTTATTCGATTTTTTACCATGTCAATCGCGGAATATCTGGAAGAATATTTCGAAAGTGAGGTTATCCTCGCGCATTTTTCCGGTGGCAGTATTATTGGCACAGGCTTGGGAGTCTATTCACCCGGTACAGCTTACGTGCTGTTGCATCATGCAATGGGTGATATTGACGGAAATGTTGGTTCCTGGGGGTTTGCTCGGGGCGGTATGGGGTCAATATCGGAAGCAATTTCCTCCTCTTTTCAATCGATGGGAGGAGAGGTTCGCACAAATTCTGAGGTTGACCGGATTATTGTGAAGGGGCGCAAGGCAACAGGAGTGGCCTTAATTTCGGGAGAAGAGATTAAGGCGCGTGCAGTTATTTCAAACCTGGATGCAAAACGAACCTTCCTGGAGATTATGGATCGCAATGATTTGCCTGAACAGCTTGTTCATAGAGCTAAGAATTTCAAGATTCGGGGGTCCTCGGGCAAGGTAAACATTGCGCTCGACGGCATGCCCGATTTTCCAGCGCTACCAAATAATTCCTCGCTGACCCTCGGTCACATGCATTTTACCGATACGCTCGAGCGGCTTGAGCGAGCTTACGACGACTGGAAAGATGATCGTTGGTCTAGTGATCCTTATGTGGACATGGTGATACCAACTCAATATGACCCTACGATGACGCCTCCGGGAAAGCACATGATGTCCGTGTTTGTCCAATACTGTCCGGTTGAAGCTGAGGGGGGTTGGACTGATTTAAAACGAGACGCTTTCGGAGCGGCAGTTATAGATCAGATAGCCGAGTACAGTCCCAATTTTAAAGAGTTAATACTGCACGCCGAGATTCGCACACCACGCGAAATCGAAGCTGAAGCAGGTCTGACTGAAGGCAATATTTTTCAGGGAGAGTTAACCCTAGATCAGCTTATGTTCAATCGACCGTTCCCTGGCTATGCCCAATATCGCGGTCCAGTTAAGAACATGTATATGTGTGGTTCTTCTACTCACCCCGGCGGCGGCGTGATGGGTGCGCCTGGAGCAAATGCCGCTCGGGAAATACTCAAGGACCTCGGCAGGCCCGATAGCACTCCACGGGACTTTGGGGATGACTAATTCTGCATCAAAGCCAATCGTCATAGTTGGTGGTGGCCATAATGGCCTGGTTTCTGCCACCTACTTAGCAAAAGCGGGTCACAAGGTGAAGGTATTAGAAGCACGTGAAGTGGTTGGAGGCGCCGCTTCGACGACGAGCTTTGCTGAAGGTTATAGGGTCTCTGGAGTTGCCCATATCCTCTATGCTTTCAACCCACAAGTTCGCCGTGATTTACAACTTGAAAGTATGGGGCTGAATCCTGGAACTTCGATTGACACTATAGCCCTTGAGCAAGATGGTAATCACCTAACGTTAGGTAGGAATGCTGTAACAGGCGCAGACCTTTCACAAAAAGATATTAGAGCTTACACGAATTTTAAAAATGAATTCCGAAGCTACGCCAAGGCTCTAACTCCTTTGATAATGAATAAGCCTCCTCGTTTGAAAGACATGGAGCGTAGAGATCTGTCTACTTTGGCGAAAGTCGGTTGGAAGCTACGCTTTGGTCTTGGCGCGAATTCCATGCGTGAATTCCTAAGAGTCGGTGGCATTAATTTATATTACGTCTTGAACGAAGTTTTTTATGATTCTCGGCTAAAAGGGGTAATTGCTGCTGATG
>JAKUTG010000290.1:0-2969 GCA_022447905.1 Pseudomonadales bacterium
GACCTTGGTGTTTTCCCGAGACAACCCATTCAACGTCGTGGGCATTGTCATCCAGCGTTGCTTGCAGCCTTGGGGCACGATAGGAGAAAAATCTAAAAGAGGCCGAATTTGAGTCCTGACCAGCGCCTCCACCATAAGCACCGCCTTGTTCTCTGATAGTGCGATGTAAGTAGCCATTTCGCATAAATCCGGCAAGGACATGAAGCAATGCATTATCTTCGTGTGTGGAAGGTACCGTAGGATATGCTTTTGCACAAAAATTTACCTGTGTTGTAGTGGTCCAAGCTTCAGTTACTTGCTCCCTGAGTGGAGCTAAGCTAAAAATAGAGTTGCGCTTTGGGCGCTTCGAACCAGACCAGGCTTTATCGATGTCTTGAATCAGAGCGTTTTTGAGCTCAGGCTCGCCAATAAGCAAGAACTGGCGAGGAGCGGTGCACACCTTTTCATGAAGGCGCGCAAGTTGCAAAAATAGGTGTGTTCCAGTTTCCCTTAACTCGAGTTGATCATGCAGTTTTTCTAACCGACGAATCCCTTCAAGACCCCCAAAATTATGCTCCAGGTGAGAAACGGCACTCATCTTACTGGAAGCCAGAATCATTGCTAGGCTGTGACCTTGTCCGGTGATGCTGGCCTTTTTTCGAGTAAACAGTTGCTCGACGAGCTCTTTCAGACGCTGTTCCTCGTTAAACCGGACAGACGAAATCGTTTCAAAGAGCAGGTCAGACATTTTACTGTGGTTGTTTGCAAGAGATTTGGAGGAAAAGCTCAACAAAGCCCTAGTTTGCTGGACATCGTCCAGACTGCTCCGAATACTGCTAAAGCAATTGATTCCTCCGCTTACCTGTGCCTGCCAGGCCTGTACTTCTTCATAGCTCTTTTCCCCGACACCGAATTCACTTAAACAACTTGTATAGAGAGGTAAGATTTCCAAAAGCTCCGAGCTCAATAAAGGTAATTCCACGACCACTTGCTGATAGCTGAGCCCATTTGTGCCTTGGCCATAGAAGGAAACAGGCAGGCTGGAGCACCCGAGCACCTCATCTTCACGAACAGGCTCACTTATTTTGGTTGGTACATCTGACAAAGTTACTTTGGGTAGCAAATTAGAATCATCTTCTTGTAACTGCCGGGCGGCAAGTATCTTGGCCTGTTGAATTATCTGATCAACCCCCGATGCGGATAATGAAGATTTAATATCTTCAAGCGTTTTCTTTTCAGCGTTTATTTTTTGTTTTCCTAATTTGCGGTCGGGCTTAAGAGTCAGTGAAACCCGATGGGGATTATCTAATAACAGCTCCTTAACGAGATTCGGGATAAACTGCTTGTCTTTGATTGCTTCACGTAAGTCTGCCAATACCTGGTCGATGTTCAATAACTTGATAGGATCACCCCGATGCACCGCTGTGGATAGCCCGGTAAGAATCAGTTGCAACCCATAAGGGTAACTGTCACCAGAAATTTCCCGCTGACTCAACTCTAACTGATGCAGTGCCGCTTCAACCTGTTCTTGCAGTAGGCTTTGGTCTGCCAAGCTCTGTAATGTATCGAGCACCAGAGCTTCCACTTTATCGCGCACTGAAAAAGCGCAGCCTTCAAGGCCAGCTATAAAGCTCACTTCTCGATTGGAGTCTTCGAGCCCGCATATACCGGAAGGTGCACTTCCGAGCTCGGACGTTTCCAGTGCTTTTAATAATGGACTCCCGCTATTGTCGAGCAACACACTGGAGAGCAGCTGGTACCTGAATAGCTCAGACAGGTTAGTGCTTTTTCCGAGCAGCCATCCGATAACAACATGACATTTGTCAGGATTGTCATCATCTGAGGCATAGGCTTCTTCGATCTTAATAGGAGCCGGGTAGCGTATTTCATCTCCAACACCAATATTAGTATCGAGGCGTTCGAAGCGGGATAATGCAAGCTCTTCAAATGCCTGGTGGTGTTCACAGGCAGGAATATCGCCATAAGTCATAAATACGGCGTTGCTCGGGTGATAGTGATTTTCATAGAAACTGATCAGTTCTTCATAAGTTAGGCTGGGGATATGATCCGGTTCACCGCCACTGTTGTAATGGTAGGTTGTTGTAGGGAAAAGGTGCTTACTCATGGTTTGCCATAAAACGCTATCTGCGGAACTCATGGCTCCTTTCATCTCGTTATAGACGACGCCTTTGTATTGCAATTCACTGGCCGGGTTATCGGGTTCCGCAAACTCAAGAC
This sequence comes from Pseudomonadales bacterium, assembly GCA_022447905.1. GTDB lineage: Bacteria > Pseudomonadota > Gammaproteobacteria > Pseudomonadales > Pseudohongiellaceae > UBA9145. Next base: position 2,218 of record JAKUTG010000290.1, read on the forward strand.
GATGACCTTCCTGCGCGAAATCCAGTTCATGCAGTCGTGAAAAAAAGGCCGCATCTAGGTACACATTTAAAAGGTTATTAAAATCTTTCCGATTTTTGCTGGCAAATGGATAGGCTGTCCAATCGCTGCTGGTAAAAGCATTCATAAATGTATTCAACGAGCGACGAATCATCATAAAGAATGGATCCCTGACTGGATATTTCTCGCTTCCGCACAGCACAGTGTGCTCCAAAATATGTGCCACGCCAGTGGAGTCACTCGGCAATGTTCTAAAGGCGACCAGGAACACATTCTCATTATTAGTACTGGCCAGATGGTAATGAATCGCACCGGTAACCTCATGAACATATTTTTCCATCACGATATTCAATGATGAAATTTGTTCACTGCAATGCAATTTGAAAGCAGAATGTGTGCCGGAAAGAGCCAGACCAATTGTAGGCTCGGAGCGTTTGAGAATAGTTGTGTTTACCATAGTTACTTAATGTTTTTAACTCTTTTTTGGCTAATATCTCCAACTATCCTTGCTATAGGCGCGGAGCTAGTCTGGAGCGTGTTCCAAACTTAAGGGGCCTAGTTTACCTGAGCGAATATCATTTAGTAATGCTTCAGATGCTTTGTGGAAGTCGGGTTTGCCACCCTTGTCGAGGCCACTTCGGGTTTGCGCTATATACAGTAATAGCTGGTTTGGAGATACCACGTCTTCGGGTAATTTATAACGCTCTGCTAACGGGTTTCTGAAGCATTTTAGT
>JAKUTG010000291.1:0-2959 GCA_022447905.1 Pseudomonadales bacterium
CAAATCAGGTTGAAACCCAGATTATTCTCGTCCCTGCTGCGGCGACGAAGTGCGACCAGGCGAGACAGCTGATCTCGAGGCAGACATTCGCCATCTGCTTGCGGCTGTAAACCAACATCAGGCTTCTGCCGGATTCATGAATGCTGCGAGTCCGGGTGTCGTAGCATTGTTTTTGCCGAATCGGCATTATCCAAATCACGAAACTTATCTTGCCGCGCTCTCCGATGCGCTTCGCCACGAGTATCGGACAATCACCGATGCTGGGTTATTGCTCCAAGTCGACTGCCCTGATCTGGCGTTAGCTCGCCATATGATCTTCATAGAGAAAACCGATGAGGAATTTTTGCGAATAGCTTCCTTGCACGTCGAGGCCCTTAATGCAGCGCTCGACGGAATTCCAGAGGATCGTATTCGTGTGCACATTTGTTGGGGTAATTATGAAGGGCCGCATGTCTGTGATATCGACATGGATAAAGTATTTCCGATACTGATGAAAACCCGTTCCCGATATCTTCTTTTTGAAACAGCCAACCCTCGTCACGGCCATGAGTGGATGGTTTTCAGGTCGCGGAGACGCGAGATACCAGAGGACAAAATCTTGGTGCCCGGGGTGATCGACAGTACTACCAATTTTGTCGAGCATCCAGAACTTGTCCGGCAACGAATTGAACGTTTTGTAGATATTGTAGGAAAAGATAGGGTAATGGCGGGTTCGGACTGTGGTTTTGGAACTTTTGCAGGCTTTGGGCCCGTCGACCCCGATATTGTGTATGAAAAACTACGCTCTCTCGCAGAGGGCGCGCGTAGAGCGTGAAGATGTCATAACTCGGTCCTGATGTCTGATTCATGGATTTTAGATACTGATGCCACATAAGACATTTTTCTGGTTCATTGCACCGTCCATGATTGCGATGATTCTGCTCATCGCTATTCCGTTAGCGAACGTTACTTACCAATCGATGTTTCGCGAGTATGAAAAACCACTCAAAGAAGTACAAAACTGCACTGTAGATTTTCTGACAAAAAAACAGAAATGTATCACTAGTGTTCTTGTTGATACGGAGAAACTCAAGTAACAATAAGGAATTGGGGAATTTATAGGTCTAAGCCTTTATGGTGGTTATCAGATGTTTGCTTTTGAAGCTATCGGGCGAGAATGGGAGAAGCGAAAAAACCTAGGCCAGTTTATTGGGCGGGTCTTTAATTTGCCGCTTTATAACGCGTTGATTTTTACTTTCGCCTATACCTTCCTTACTACTCCAATCGTTCTTTTGCTGGGTTTTGTTGTTGCTTTGACCATCAACAGCATCGCACGATCGATTCGAGGTCCGGTGATTTTCGCAAGTTTGTTGCCCATGTTAATTACGCCGTTGATTGGTTCACTAGTGCTGTTCTGGATGATTGATGGCAATGGTATTTTAGGTAGTGCCGTTCAGTTCCTCACGGGGAATCCAAATCTAAGCCTCAAGGCCAGTACCCCGATGATGTGGACGGTAATCCTTATCTACGGCATCTGGCACAGTACCCCATTTGCCATGATTGTGTTCTATGCTGGTCTGCAGACCGTACCGCCTGATCAAATTGAAGCAGCGATGATTGATGGTGGATCTCGATTACACCGGATACGTTATGTTGTCTTACCCCATCTCATGCCACTGATTATTTTTGTTACGCTTATTCATTTGATGGATGCTTTTCGTGTATTCGAACCAATCATCGGTTTTCATGCAGAAGCACATGTCAAGTCAATCAGTTTTTTGATCTATGAACACCTGGTTGTACAAGAAACGCCACTTTGGGGAACGGGATCTGCGACAAGTGTACTTACAGTTATCCTGGTCTTAATATTGCTTACACCAGTTCTGATCCTAACTTGGCGTGAATTTAGGCGCTGATTTAGGATTCTCTGTGCCATGGTAAACCGAACCCCACGAGCTCTTCTGTTACTGGCCTATGGGTTCGTCGTGTTCTGGGTTGTTATTGCAACGCTCCCATTTTTTTGGACGTTGCTGGGCAGTTTTAGGGTCGCCCCAGATTTCTTTAGTCTCGACTGGTTGACTGTTGTGACTGGCGAGTTCACAAAGAAGAACACCGGGGGTGTGCTGACCACAGCAAACTATCATAGGGTCTGGGATGAGGAACAATTTTGGCGTAACGCCATCAACACGGCGGTGGTTACCGTCAGTGTTGTAGTGATCTCTTTGACATTTGGTGTGATGGGGGGATACGCACTTGCAAGGAGTCGCGCCAGATATGCGTTCTGGATCTTGATTGGAGCACTAGTTTTTCGGGCTATGCCCCATATTGCACTGATTGCAGGATATCTCTATCCATTCTTCCAACTTGGGATTTGGGGTTACCTACCGACTACCATCATCGTTCTAGTTGCAATTAACCAACCTTTTACAATCTGGATGATGCGCTCATTTTTCCTTAATGTGCCGACTGAGCTTGATGAGAGTGCACTAGTAGATGGCTCCACAAGGATTCAGGCATTTTGGCATGTGATCATGCCTGTCATGTGGCCCGGTGTGATTACGACTGGACTTTTCAGTTTCCTTCTCGCGTACAATGATTTTACGGTTACGGTGAGCCTACTTACCAGTGAGAATTTCACGATGGTACCGAAACTGAACAGCTTTCTTGGAACTAACATGTACGAAGGACCGCGCATGAACGCAATCGCTGCAGTAGTATCGACCACAGCACCATTGTTTCTTCTGGTGATGTTTTTTCAACGTCAGCTCGTGTCGGGTTTAACGCAGGGGGCTGTCAAAGGATAGATACTCTACCAACTTGCTATAGCCGGGATTGTTCCCATGCATGTCATAGATAACAACACATTCAGTGAGGTCGGTAGTAAATGTATTCAAATGTTCGATCCGGAGGGGGGCAAATATGCAAGGCGAAAGGTCTCAACAAGGGGCACTAACGAAAGACAATGATATAGACCTATTCG
>JAKUTG010000292.1:0-2941 GCA_022447905.1 Pseudomonadales bacterium
AAGCTTTCGTCACAGTAATTCTGAGAATCCAATACCAGCCTATCCTGCAATAACTGAAGTTGGTGCAACAAAAACATAAGGAAGATGCTCACTACCAACGCAACAAAGGTGGACTTAAAAGCAACGCCCAGGCTGACTGTAACCCCCACGATGTCTCCGCTAACCGCTTGGTACGCCTGCCCGAGTGCCGTACCGATACCACGAACAGTGCCTAAGAATCCAATGGAAGGAATTGCCCACGCTATATAGCGTACGATGGATAACTCGGTTTCCATGCGATCCGCTTCCGTGTCACAGATATCTCTAACGGTTGAAGACACATCCTGAATATTGCGCGTACTTTGAAACCGGTGCAATCCGGCCAGTATTGCCCTAGGCAACAAGAAGTCCCTTTCTTTCTCCGGCAGTGCCTGTACCGACCTCGCGTAGTTGCGTGAATCCTCCGGCAAAATACTCATGCCGTCAGAAACCTGAATTAGTCTGCGATCAAGAAGTGCTCGCTCTCGCAATGTGTTCTGGGTTTTCATCCCGATAATGTCAATAGCCCACAACATTAGAATGATACAAGTTTCCTGTTCGAAATCCCTTAAGATGATGAATACCGAACGCTCCGGAACAAAATTTTCATCTGTCTGTTGTAAAACATTTTGTTGCTCTTGGATCAAATCAGCATTGGGCCGAATTACCGTTACATATGTTGCATGAACGATAATTCCCGCGAGGATAAGTGCACCAATCTGAAAGAGTGCTTCGTATAACGAACCTTGTTTCATAATACTACTGAACCTTCTACTGTTTATTGGTCGCTAGATGTCGACTGGAAAGGAAACGCCCAAGTCCTGGGAAATCTGCTCCGTGGGAATAAAGCGTCCACTCGACTGTCTTTCCTCCTCAGCCTCTTGCTCGTTCCCTTCATTGCCCGACTCTGGATCATTGCTTTCATCAGCCAGTGTTTCTTCAGGTATTAACCCGGTCTCTGGGAGCTCCTCTTCATTGACCTGGTCTTCGGTCTGTTGCTGGGATGCGTTTTCCGCTGCCCACACAAACTGCGAAAATAAAAGTAAATAGGCCATAAACATTTTACGCATAAGCTAGTCCTCCAGGTAACGGGCTATGCGAAACCCAACATCATCGCGTGGTTCAATGCCGAAATCGCGAAACGACAGCCGTATTTCCGTAATGGATCCATGTGCCCAACTGGAACCACGAATGGTGTGGAATTGACCGTCTTCTGGCCCTAATGGATCTACTTCGACGCCCAGCGACCCCACTGCTCCGTAGAAGTCATGCACCCATTCCGCCACATTGCCGGCCATGTCCAGTATCTCACGTTGGTTGGGGGTAAACGATCCAATTGGCGCAGTAGCAAAATACCCATCATCATAATCGAACATTATCTCGCCCAGGTATTGGCGTGCCGTTACGTCGGCGAAATTACCAGCGTTCTCAGGCGGCGGCAGCTGATCGCCCCAGGGGTACCTCAAGGTATTACCGCTTCCTTCGGTTCGAGCCACCCAGGACCATTCTGCTTCGGAAGGGAGTCGATAGCCCGAGGACTGCGGATTAAACCCAACCACTTCATCCTGCTCATTGACTTGATAAAAAGGTGGTAGGGCCTCCTGTTCGCTCAACCAATTACAGTATAGTGCTCCCTGGTGCCAGCTTACACGCACCACCGGCTGTGCTTCATTATCCAATGTCACTCCTGAGACAGTCCCGGAGGAATGCTCACTGTCGAATAGCCTGTACTCGGAATTTGAAACTTCGCGGTAAGAAATATAAAACGGCCGCTCCAGTTGGATGTCTCGCAGATTCTCGTTTGGCCTGCGCCCGGCTTCACGCCTTGAAGCTCCCATCGTAAAGGCCCCCGGATAGAAAAGCTTCAGAGTCTGACCTGCAGCTGTCGCAATTACCGGTTTGATCTGCTCTTGTCGAGCTTGTTCCAGTGACTTGAGCGTTACCCGAATCATTTGATCCAGTCCGGGACGAGAAGTGAACTCGGTGGTATAAGGCACATAACCGGCTTTGCGAATTTCAATCTGTTGCCTGGCAGCCATCAATTCAATTGACTGATTCGCCAGCCCACGAAACTCGCCGTTGACATAGAGCTCGGCATCTACCGGTTCAGCTATAACGCTGACACTGGCCAGCACAGGATCCAATTCCAAATTGAGCTCCCGTTCCTGGTTGGGTCGGGTGCGTACAATGGTTTTCTTGGAATGGTAGCCATTCTTGAAGAACGTCAGTTCGTGGTTTTGACCTGGGGCTAGCGCAACCTCTAGTGGTGTTAAACCCTTGTAATCACCACCGATTGTGAGGCTAGCTGCGGAAGGATTGCTGCGGATAAAAACCAGCCCGTCCGCGGGTTCCAGCTGCACCGTCGGGATGGAAAAGTCCTCACCAGCAATCACGTCAAAGTCGTCTTGCCACGCTTTGTGCCCAGAAAGTTTCAGGGTTACATCACGCCGTCCTTGAAGAATTTCTGCGTTAATCGGAGTCGCCCCAACAATTACCCCATCTACCAGCACTTCTGCTCCAGCTGGCGCAGTAAAAAGACTGACCGTTGCCCAAGCCGGCTCTAGACTAGCTTGGTAGCGCTGCTCGACCGAGCGTCCTTCAATAGAAATGGTTTCGCTATAATCTAGGTAACGCTCTTTTGAGATTGTCATTTGATGATCGCCTGGTTCAACAAGTACTCCGCTGAGGCGTGTTAGGCCAATATCCACGCCATCAATCTGGACTCTTGCGCCGTCAACAATGCCCGATTCAATAGATACAATGCCCGGCAGCTTGCGCATGACAAAGGGGTGAGTTTGGGATTGCTCGGCACTAACCAGCAGCTGTGTAACGGAATCGTTATACCCGTCATTGCGAAGCGTTAATTCGTAAGAGCCACTGCGAATCAGGTAACGTTGCCCAAGCCTGACCTTGAATCCGCCTT
>JAKUTG010000293.1:0-2939 GCA_022447905.1 Pseudomonadales bacterium
GCCGGAATTCATCTATAAGCAGGTATTACAGGAATATCTCCAATCTAAGGCTATGGAAGCTGAGGGGAAAACGAGTATTTCATTAAGAAGGTATTCCAACAAGGGCCTTGCGCACACCCGCAGGGATGCTCGTGCTGCGTCATACTTTTCCGGGCTCTTCAAACTAGCCGAATTACATGCTTTGTTTGAAAAGCGAGACCACCCGGATCTCGAGGGAATGGCCATGGCTGAAATATATCTTGGTGATTGGCAGGTACTATTTGGTAATTCCGAGGCAGCAGCTCGGTCCTATGCTCGCGCCAACCAGCAGCTTCTGGAAGCTGGAATTGATCAGGGGAAAATCAATCAAGCTTTTGCCGAACCAAAGCTCCTGCCGGCACTTGATTTCGTATCCAGCTGGGAACAAGCGCAAGCTACATTGGATACCCCCGAGAATGGCCCGTCTGTTGACGGGGTAGTTTCCAATTTCAGTTTTCGGCAATGGTCTGCGCAGTTTCCATATTCTATTGCCCCAGTTGACTATGGCAGAGATGTTACCCCCGAAACTGATAGAGAATATGCCATGTTCTCTTTCAATCTCGTGGGTTTGGAAGAGAGATCACGTTGGTACCGAGGGCGGTTGAAGAGGGATGTTAGCTCACCTAGAGACCTTGAATTACTATCGATAAATTCCAGACAGCCCGTTAGCCGGAGGGAACTGGAGAACTCTATCCAGAATTTGAATTTTAGGCCGAAGCTAGAAGGCGGTGTACCACAATCAGCCAATGCTACCCTGTTCTATCAATTCGCTGGGGAGTGATTGAAACAAAAGACTCTGGCTTAACCTTCCTGCCATACAACAACTTGTCAGATGCTGAATGTCATTCCCTCCAGAGCTCAATTTCATCTGTAGCCATGCTGGATTTTTCCAAATCACCGGGAAGTTGCAGTTTGGTCTTTAATGATGGATCAGATAACAGATCCAACTGCCTCTGAGCGGGTTTTAACCCGGTTAGCACGAGGGACAGGGGTTAATCAAATCCGGCATTGCGCGTGCTGCAATTTCCCTGCACACTTTGTTCTATTCCTAAATTAAGAAGAAACAAGAGAAAATGATGATCAAGTGCAAAATCGTGTTATTCGTAATTATGAGTGTCATTTTGGCGGCATGTTCGCCTGTGGAGCGGGAGGTAACCGAATTCGCCGACCTGATCTTCATTGGTGACAACATCATCACGATGGATAATTCCGAAGTTACCGCTGTAGCGGTGCGTGGCGATAGGATCGTGGCTACTGGTGGCCAGGCGGAAGTTATACAATTGCAAGACGATTCCACTCGCCTAGTAGAGCTGGGGGATCGAGCACTGTTGCCGGGATTCATCGATGCTCACGGTCATTTCGGCGCTGTAGCCACTTCCTCTGCGCTACTCGATTTGTCATCGCCGCCAGTCGGCACGGTAGAGACTATTGACGATATCGTAACTGCTATCCAGAATTGGATTGAGAATAACGATGTTCCCGATGGCCAATTGATTTATGGTTTTGGCTATGATGATTCTCTGTTGGCTGAACAACGTCACCCTAACCGCGATGACTTAGATAGAGCCTCAACAAGTCATCCGATCGTCATTCGCCATGTCTCCGGCCATCTTAATGCGGCTAATTCAATGGCCTTGGCACAGAGCAGAATTACCGCGGAAAGCCAGTCCCTCCCGGGCGGTGTTATACGTCGCCGATCAGATTCAGATGAACCGATTGGCGTGATGGAAGAGACAGCAATGGGGTTGTTGCCTGGATACGGTGCGCTGATCAGCGAAGAGCAGGGCTGGCAGCTGCGCAGAGATGCCGCTGAAATTTATTCCAGTTATGGTATTACCACTATTCAGGATAGTAACGTTAGCGTTGCCTACGTGAATGCTCTGAAAGCCCATGCGCGGGAAGAAGCTTTTCCAGTAGATATTGTCGCTTACATCATGGGCAACCCGCTAAGCGATATCGAACTGGGGCAGGTTTCCCAAGATGCTGAATATATAGGTGGTGTACGCATTGGGGGCGTTAAATTTATCTTGGATGGCTCGCCTCAGGGCCGCACGGCATGGATGTCACAACCTTATAACGAAGGGCCACCAGGCGTTGACGCTGATTATGTGGCCTACCCCAGTTACGATCCTGAAGCATATCACGCGAGAGTTAATAGTTTGCTAGAGCGGCATGTACCAGTCCTGGCACATGCCAATGGTGACCAAGCTATTGAGCGGATGATCGATGGCATCGCCGACGCTGTGGAGGGAGAGGCCATTCCTGATCATCGCTCAGTCATCATCCATGCACAGCTTATTAGGGCAGATCAACTCGATCGGGTTAAAGAACTGGGGATTATTCCGTCTTACTATTCGGCGCATCCATTTTTCTGGGGTGACTGGCACCGACTCAGCTTTGGGGATGAGCGAGCTGGTTTCATTAGCCCAGTAAGGGCAACCATAAATCGGGATATTCCTTTCACTGTTCATAATGATTCACCCATTGTGCCACCGGATATGATGCGTTTGGTTTCCATAACTGTAAACCGGAAGACTCGCAGCGGTTATATCCTTGGGCCAGAACAGCGAGCTACCGTCATGGAAGCGCTTTATGCAATTACCCTAGGCGCCGCCTACCAGTATTTCGAGGAAGACGAGAAGGGAAGTATTACCTCAGGTAAACGTGCGGACTTGGTGATACTGGAAACCAATCCGCTTGCAGTTGACCCAGCGCAATTGGCCGATGTCAAAATAGCAGAAACTTTCGCACGCGGTGTATCTGTTTATCGGGGGGAAACCAATTAACAATAGATGGAGTAAGACATGAAGGTCGCGTTTATAGGATTAGGTGTCATGGGTTACCCAATGGCTGGTCACGTGAAGAATGCGGGTATGGATGTGTGCGTTTACAACCGTACTGAAGCGAAAGCAAGGAAATGG
>JAKUTG010000294.1:0-2916 GCA_022447905.1 Pseudomonadales bacterium
CCCCTCTGGTAGTCAAAGTTAGGCGAGAGAGAGACTGGTCTTCTGTCGGCGCAACAGTCAGCGAATCATTGTTGTAATTACGCTGTGAAAATAATCCACCCACTCGCGACAGTGCGCCGGGCTCATTCTCCATCAATACCGAGATAATATGGCGCATATTAGGTCCTCTCCGATTTGCTGAGGAACATGTCTTTCATTGCCCCTCCTTTGACAGCCATGGGATAGACGTGTTCATCCGGATCCACAAGGACATCGACAAATACAAGGTTGTCTTTCAAGGCAAAGGCTTCCTTCATCTTGTCGTGCAGTTCCTCATATTTTTCAATCTTTATGCCAACATGGCCATAGGCTTCTACTAACCTAGCAAAATCTGGCAATGATTCAGCATAGGTGCTGTGAGAATGTCGTCCACCGTATTGCATATCCTGCCACTGTTTAACCATCCCTAGTGCTCGGTTGTTCAGACAGACGATCTTGATCGGAAGCTTGTACTGCATACAGGTCGCCAGTTCTTGCTGGTTCATCATGAAACTGCCTTCACCGGTTATACAAACACAAACAGCATCTGGATAGGCGAACTGTGCGCCTATAGCGGCAGGAAATCCATAGCCCATAGTGCCGAGACCACCAGAATTCAGCCAGCGCCGTGGCTTGTCAAACCCATAGTATTGCGCTGCAAACATCTGATGCTGGCCAACATCCGACGAAACGTATGCTTCACCCTTCGTGATTTCAAAGACAGCCTGGACTACCTGCTGCGGTTTTATAGTGCCATCTTCTGACGGGGTAACTGCAAGGCAATCCTTGTCTCTCCACTGTCCGATCTGTTTCCACCAAATCTCAAGGGCCTGTTTATCAACCTTATTAGCGGAGTTGTTGATAAGATCCATCATCTCATCCAACACCGGTGCAACCGCTCCGACAATGGGTACATCAGCAGGAACCACCTTGGAAATTGAAGCTGGATCTATATCTATATGGAGAATAGTCGCGTCAGGACAAAACTTGCTTGTATCTGAATTGGTTACGCGATCATCAAAGCGAACACCAATACCCAAGAGTACATCGCTGTAATGCATAGCCATGTTGGCTTCGTAAGTACCATGCATGCCCAGCATTCCTAAGAACTGTTTGTTGGAAGCAGGATATGCACCGAGGCCCATTAGAGTATTAGTAATTGGAAATCCAAGTTTTTGTGTCAACTTGGTGAGCTGTTCCGACCCGTTACCCTGAATCACTCCTCCACCGGTATATATCATGGGCCGCTTAGCAGACAAAAGGGCTTCAACAGCTTTCTTAATCTGCCCAGAGTGACCTTTTCCGGGAACCTGATATGACCGCAGCTTGATTTCAGCTGGGTACTCATAGGGCAATTTGATCTTAGGATCAGTTGCGTCTTTCGGCACGTCAATGACAACCGGACCAGGTCGCCCAGTTGTAGCAATGTGGAATGCTTTTTTCACGATTAGAGGAATATCAGCCGCATTCCGCACCATGAAACTATGTTTAACCACTGGCCGCGAAACTCCAACCATGTCTGTTTCCTGAAACCCGTCGGAACCGATCATTCGGCTTTCAACCTGACCTGAGATAACGACTATGGGAATAGAATCCATGTAAGCCGTAGCTATACCGGTTATGGTATTGGTAGCACCTGGCCCCGAGGTAACCAGTACCACACCGGCTTTACCGGTAGAACGTGCATAACCATCTGCAGCATGGGTCGCAGCTTGCTCATGGCGCACAAGAATATGTTCAACCTTGTCTTGGCGAAAAACTGCATCATAAATATGCAACACGGCTCCCCCAGGGTAACCGAATATAATTTCAACACCTTCATCGTGCAGAGCACGAATCAGCATTTCACCACCAGATAACTGTTCCACTAGTTTGCCTTTACTTTATCCTTCCTGCCGGTCGCCCCAAATAAGGCTACGCCAATTGCACAACTGGCTACTCCAGCAAGCCGCGAATCCTTTTCCAAATCAAATGAATTTTGACAGTCGCCAAAACCCTAATAAAATCATCAGGATTCTTGCTTCTTGTCGGCCCCCCACGTGATAACGTGATAGGGGCTTTGGGTGGATGTTGTCCTACGCCTAGAGCAGTCTGTGAGTATTTGCCTGGTAGCGACGAGTTCAGACCACAACAGAACGAGATGGGGGTGGCCGAATCGCTCTGCTCAAGGACTGCGATTCTGCCACTTATTCGAGCAAAGTCAAGCTCTTATGAAGTTAAGACTTGTCACCCGCCTATTAAGCCACTTTCTTATCTAATTCCGGCGCAGCTTTGGAAAGTTTTACACCACCGCCTATTTCTAGATCAACGATAACAGTGTCGCCCGACGTATAAACTCCTTTAAGAACTTCCTGGGCAAGTGGATTCTCAATCCTGTTCTGAATCACCCGCCTCAGTGGCCGGGCGCCATACACGGGGTCGTAGGCAATCTTAGCTATATAGTCCAATACCCCATTGCTCACCTGGATAGCTAGCTCTCTCTGAGCAAGACGTTGATTGAGCAGGCTAAACTGAATTTCAGTAATTTCCCTGACCTGAGCTTGTTGTAAAGAATGAAACACTACTGGTTCATCAATACGGTTAACAAATTCGGGCGAGAAGTGTTTAACAACCGTATCCATAACTATTTTCTTGACTGAATCGTAACTAATTTCATCAGCTGTAGCTTGGTTCATTATCTCCTGAATACGATCTGAACCTAGATTCGAAGTCATTACGATTACGGTATTCCTGAAATCAACAGTTCGCCCGTGCCCATCCGTTAGCCTGCCGTCTTCCATTACCTGCAATAGAATGTTCAACACATCTGGATGTGCCTTCTCGACTTCGTCAAGTAACAACAGCGAATAAGGTCGTCGCCTGACCGCTTCAGTAAGATAACCCCCTTCTTCGTATCCT
>JAKUTG010000295.1:0-2906 GCA_022447905.1 Pseudomonadales bacterium
TGGTTTTTAAGTACGGCAATTACATCAATAACGGCAGATGGATCGTAGCCGGCATTGACGAGATATTCGGCTCCAAGCTGGTCGGCTTCCAATTCCATTTCACGGCCGAATCCGCTCAGCCCTGTCTGGGCCCAGATAGAAGCGACTTGGCTGATTTGTGAACCGACGTAACTACTCCCAGTAGCAACGGCGGTTACAAACCCGCCTACAGTAGACGCGACATTCGCCAACGCGCCTCGAGTTTGTTGTTGTACAGCGTGTCGAGCAGTTATATGGCCTATCTCGTGTGCCAGCACCGCAGCGAGGTCAGCTTCAGAATTCATAAAAGTTAACAAGCCGCGATTAACGTATACGTAACCGGCAGGTAACGCAAAGGCGTTGATGTCAGGACTGTCGATGATATTAAACGTATACTCGAGATTTGGACGATGACTGACCTTAGCAACCCGATTACCAACCTCTGTTACATAAGCGAGCAATTCCTCATCTTCGAAAAGCGGCTGGCTGGCAAGTACTTTATCATGTTCTTCCTGTCCGATTTCTTTCTCCTTGTTTTCGGACATCAATACCAAGTTTGCTGATCCAGTCGCTGGGTTAACAGCACAAGACGTGAGGAACATCAGAGCTAAAAGAATACATCCTGCAACCAAAATGGTTCTAATGCCGTTTCGGGCAGAAGACCAAAATACCAAGTTATAAAAACCTAGATTCATCATAATGCGTCACGCTTATATTGAAGGGAGCTACCCCTATTTAGCTGCCGTTGACAAACTGTTTTAACTGTTTGGCCAGCTGTTGGCAAGCATTGGCCTCCACTCGTGCTATTAGCGGAATAGGCACTATTATTGCGGGCATAAAAGATTGTCCAGTCGCATCGGCACTAATCGTTCCCACGGTGGAGAGTGATACAACATCCCAGATCATGGCGGTGAAATTGGCATCGTCTTCCCAGGTTAGTCCTCCAAAACAGGCGCCTCCACCGGGAGCTATAGCACAGGAAAGGGAACCGGCGCGATCGCTGGTCTCAGTGACACCATCGAGCCAGACAATGTAACGGATTCCGAATTCGTCCATTTTTCTTGCGATCACATCTTCTGCCATCAACAGTTCAAGATCACGGGTACGTAGTGGCGCAGTGCGCGGTTCGAACCAGGGAAACATTGCATCGATGAATTGTCGCTCTGGGACTATACGGATGGCGCCATCACCGCGCGTCATTCGTTCACCAACGCATTCCACGAATTCGGAGCGAGTCTCGTAGTCGCTCGCCTGTCTCCGTCCTAGAACTACCACAGATTCATCGCTTTCGATTCCTGTTTCGCCCTGTCGAAATTCGTCGACAGTTGTACTCGTGCACGAAGCGAATGTTGTCAATAATAAAATCAGAAACCCCGGTGGTTTTAGCCTAGCAGTGGTTAAATAAGACTTCACAATAAACCTCTCCCGAAACCCCTAACTCTGAAGGCTGCTTAACCAGTCTCGCACTTCCGGGACTTGGCCAAAGCTCAGTGAAAAACTTGACGCCAGGTCACGTAACGCGACGACCGCGGCTTCATTTATGCCGTCTGCAGCGGAACGTAAAGTCTCCGTCGGGGTCTTTCCGTAAGAAGTTACTATCCAATCTGCGATATAGTCACCTTCGGCCGTTATTAAGCGCATGTTGTACTTAATCCAGACTTCATAAACATCCAGCTTGGTCTTAGCCGGAAGCGCCAACTGAAATTCTTCGATGGTTGGCGCAAATACCGCATCCACTCCTTCAGCTCGAGCATCTTCCAGGTTATCCACAAAAATGACTCGATCAAACATCGCGGGCAACACCGCGTTAAAGAGTTCCATATGCGATTGGCCGCTTTCTATATTAAATTCTTCCCGCCCTGTTTCAGAGTACTCTATATACGAAAACTCCCTGAGTGCGTCGTCGTAGTAGACAGCTACGGCGACTGGAATCTTGTTGATATTAGGAGTTGGGAAACTACCTTCAATGACCACATTACTGACACCGCAGCCGGACAGCGCCAGTGCCACGAGTTGGAATGCCATGCCGAAATACATGTTTCTATTAATTACCACTAGTCGATTTATTCCCGATATTTCCTTTATCACCATTACCGATAATCATTAAGACCTACAAATGTACCACCATTTCGCTGTGTCATCTCCCGCATTAGCGTCGAATACCGATAAACGCTCTGCTGGAAGCGGGCGGGACCGGCAAAAATTGTTGGAAAACCAATGCCATGGATACGCACAAGGCGATCTCCATTAGCATCCTCTACATTAATGCGGTCAATTGTCCTCATTACCTCTTGAATAGACCCACCAGGCTGAAAATCGTCACCAAGAACGTAGATGCTGATTTTTTTATCCGATGCATAGAAGGTGTTTATAGCACGGGTAACTCCTTCTACCGGGCTGCTATTGCTATATGGGTTCCAGGTTCTTAAGGAAGAAATTATCTGGTTACGGCGCCCGGGTGTATCGGGAATCCAATCGCCCCGATAAGAATCAAACATATAGTCGCCCATGTCATTCATTACCTGAATGCCCTTCACTTCCGGGTATACATTAAGTGTATCCTCAATGACCCCCAACATTTTGTTCCAGCTCGGGTTATTGAACATGCTGCCCGAAGTATCGATCACAAAAATGACATACTCGCTATCGACGGGTACACCTCCGCTCGCATTATTGGGAGGAGCTGAACTGTTTGCCAAGAGCCGCTCCATTTCTGCAGTCAGAGTCTGATGGGCAATCGCCAAACGTCCAATCTCATCTGTGGTCTCATCGGAGAGCTGCCTAGAGCTCTGGAAGCGACCTTGAATGTCATCCATGTCCCGCCGCAACCGAGCGATGCGCTCGGTCAGAGCTGAAAGCTGCTCGTGTTTAGCATTAAGCTCCCGGTT
>JAKUTG010000296.1:0-2894 GCA_022447905.1 Pseudomonadales bacterium
GGGTTTCCCCTATAATTGTAACGACTAATAACCTGGTGTAACCAGGAGGAAACACCATGCCCCAAGCAAAACTAATTCCTGCATTTGTGCCCAAGGGTCAGGAAGCCTTTAAGCAAGTCAGTGTCGAATACTCCAATAACAGTCGGGTAGCCCGAGTCACTATGAATACCACTGGCAAACGGCTCAACCCACTGACGTGCGACGTTACTAACGAGATGGTCGCCGCCATGGATGAAATGCGATCGAAGGAAGACCTTCACGTCGTCATACTTCGCGGCGCGGACGGGGCATTTTGCTGTGGCGATGATCTGATTGAGATGCACGAGGGCCATTGGGGCAATCCGAACCAGGTGATGCGCCGGATTCGCTACTATCAGGAGTTCGCCCAGCGTATCGAGGATCTCGACAAAACCACTATTGCTGTGGTCGAGGGTGTCGCTTGTGGTGGCGGACTTGAGATGACCATGGTCTGCGACTTTGTCCTTGCTACAAATGGTGCCGTTTGGGGGATGCCCGAAATAGACAATGCCATGACCCCGGGCTGGGGTGGCACTACGCGGCTGATCCGTATCATAGGCCGTCGCCGAACTAAGGAGGTCAACATGATCGGCGCATTACGCTCTGCCCAGACGGCGGTCGATTGGGGCCTGTGGAACCGCGCTGTGCCCGACGATCAGATCGATGATGAACTCGAAAAACTTGTCGAGGTGTTGCTATCGAAAAACCAACAGACACTGCGTCAGATCAAGTTTGTAATCAACAAGAATGCCGATGCTGACGTCCAGACCGCGCTTGCCTTTGAGGCCATGAACGAGGTCATCACCTCGTCCGTTAACTGGCGAGAAGATACGCCCAGGATTCCTGACGCGGAGCCAGGTAAAGGACTTGAGGCCTTCGCTGACAAGAACGAACTGTGGAACCGTAGGCGTGAACTGGCCCAAGATTTCTGGTCAGATTAATGGACCGCGTAAAAAAAGCTAGATTGTTAATCCATATATCGCTGATTCAAACCCAATCCAGGGAGCTTGTTGTTCCAGATTCTTCTGGCTATCAATAAGCCTTCTTACTGTGAGCTATCAAACCCAGTCTGATAGCTTAAATTGGATTAGCCCGCGGCGGGACTCCACCACGCCATAGTTATTCGACCCTGTGTGCTTGTAGGAATTCAAGTACTCTATTTTGCACATCAGAATCGTCAAGCAGACTATGTTTGCTCATTAACAGCCCGGTGCTATAAACCACTGATCGGCTACCATTTTTTGAATTCATGTACCTGCCGCAACTGCCTCGTGTCCACGGATTCTGGAACCACGGATCTTGATCAGCCACTAATGCCAATACTGGCTCCGAAAACGATGCATTAATCCCGCGGTACTCACTCCACCCCGCATGGCAAGTCCATCCTTCAATAACTCTTGCATTAACACCACTGTCAAAATCTGTCGAGACGGTCGCGCTAGTGATCCCGCCCTCACTGAAACCAACTAGAAATATATTCCTCGCATCGACCCAATCTAATTGTTTTGCATTTTTGATGGCATTAAGCGCATCGTACTGCCTCATCTTCAGTGTTTCCCGGTAAAGCCCTGCCCTTTTTGTCGCTGGATCACAAGACTTTGGATATTTGGACCGAGCGAAGCTGGCTGGTGCAATTACAGCGAAACCATTTTCAGCGAAAAAATCCAGACGGATGTACGTTCCCCACCAGATACCAGAACACCCGTGGAGGTAAATGACAGTGGGCAGTTTTCTCTTGTCTAGTAGCGCCTCGTAAGGTAGATCACTAATCTGACCCGCAAATACTTTATGTTTATTGGGTATCCGCACAAGAGATGCTTGCCAGGTACGGTCTAACTCATCAGGACTAGACCAATCAGCGGCACTCATCTCAGAATTAGGCGTAAATTGCTTGGTGTGATTGCCTAAGTCAGCGCCAGCCAGCACGCCGCTATATAGCAACAATAGGCTCGAGATCACAGAAACGATGGATGTTATGCAACCAGATGTTGGTGTCGTACTCATGTGTCAATAAGCATCTCTCAAATCCTAATAGCTATGAGATCTTGACCCATCCTGCTTTTCGCACAAATTCGATGGAATGTCCGCATAAAGTTGGCGACGAGACGTTTTGTATAGACGACAACCCAGCATCCGAATCGGCTTTCACAATCGAATTCCCACTCCCTTTTCCGACGCCTCAAAAACTGCGAGGGTAGCCTTTAAAGTTTTCGTTGCATCCACAGCATTGATTCTAGGCTGCTCTTTGCCTTTAATCACTGCGCAGAAATGACGGATCTGTTCGGCATAAGCATCTCCGATCTCACTCTCGATAACTTCAGGGCTGATTTCGTGGAGCCAGTCGGGTTCATTACCAGCATGTCTCCACAGAAGCAGATTCGGGAAATCTAGCGACGCCTTGGATCCAATAAACCGGTAGACATTTTGTGAAGTCTTGGGGAAATTTGGATTTTCCCCCGTAGCCTGCTCCCAGGTCCAAGGAGAAGGGGTAACGTCCGATAGCAAAAATGTCCCTAGTGCCCCAGAGTGGAACTCAAGCAAGTGTGCATTAGTTTCCTCTTTGGGATGGTCTCGAATTCCTTTACTGACTTTGGCTGATAACGAGGCAATTTCCCCACAGACATATCTGAGGGTATCGATTTCGTGGATTAGATTAATCAGAACCGGCCCTGAAGTTCGCTGCTTGCGCCATTCCGGCTCGAAATATGAATCTGCTTTCCGAACTGCCCAGATGCCTGTGACGCCAACCAGTTCACCCAAAACTACGTTTTCCATCATTCGCTTTGTTTGTTGCATTTGTTCGGAATAGCGCCGGTGATGCCCGACCAGAACCTGCCTATTGAACCGCTTTGAAAACTCAATAATCTGCTGCGCTG
>JAKUTG010000297.1:0-2892 GCA_022447905.1 Pseudomonadales bacterium
TTCAGTATTGAAAGGAGGGGCCAGTGAGCGCCCCCACACCCCGGAAATAGCGATTCCCTATCATTTTAACTACCTCGAAGCGGCTACTCGCCGGGCATCCAAAGACACAGGTGAGAACGTATCGGCGGAGTGAAGCCTGCCCCTTTGGTTTGTTCAGCACGCGTACGTTTGCCTGTTAAAAGGTCGATTAACCAGCCCGATTGCGCCGTTTCATCGATGGTGGGCGAACTTTCAGTGGAAACAAGATAGTAACGGCGTTTATTATCATCGATTAAGGAAATGGAAGCGTCGTCATGGGCGGGGGTGAACACGTCACCGGTTTGAGCGCTGAACCCGTCAGCAAGAACACCGTTCATATACCGAAGAACATAGAAGGCTTGACGCGGGTTGTAATACCGATCGACAACGCCGTGACGTCTGTAGTAGCCGCGGTCGACATCTGCGAACGTATCGATGTAGACATGCATGTTGCTATGCGCTGCAGACACAACTAGGGCCTCGGCAGCCCGATTTGCAACCCAATCATCGTCGAGCGGTGTTGAGCCAGGACTTCCCGTAGTCATCCGGATATGGAGCGACGCCTTGAGTCCGGGCACCCGGCAAACATCAGCAACATCTTGTGCGGCCCGCCACGGTGCCGTCTCTCCGGAAATTCGAAAGACGACGCCATCGACGTTATCCCAATCGGCCACCTCGGCGAGTTGCCTACCATCATCCGGCGTAAAGCCGTGACTGGTCGTGTGGTAGTACTTCTCACCGTCGCGCACCAATTCATCTATCGAGCGAAGTTTTGACACAAATATCGATATCCCAGCAGCATTCGCTGTCGGTGCCACCGCCTCTACCACTGAAGGCAATTTTTGGAAAAGGTCGCTAATTTCCCAAATGTCGATCAGACCGCGGGATTGTGAGATGGCGTCCAGCGCACGACTATCGGGAATTCCAAATGAGAACAGTGTGAAGAGAATGCCAAGTCGGGCACAGTCATCAAGCCGCGCGCGATGATCAGGATTGAGAAGGTCCCGCAGTGGAATACGCAACCGCCTCACCCCCATATCCAGGAGAGCCATCAGGGCATAATCGTTCCGCGTTTGTTTGCGATCGAATTCGTCCAACGCACCTGACGGCGGGACTTCGATCACCTCAAGCCAGTTCTGGCGCATATCGAACCCAAACCGGGTATTCGAATTCTGGCGGGGATGGATGGTCGCAACGTCATCTTGAGGCTCAATGGCTGATCTGTCGGGCGCGGAGACTTCGCCGTATGTCCTGACCCATTCGCAGATATGACCACTCTCATGCACGTGGACTAAAAAATATCCCAATTTTCCGATGTCATTCCGCCCGGATTCCATCTCCGGAGTGGGGACCACCCGGTAAATCTCGGCGTAGTCCAGGCGGACGAACGCGGTCGACGGCAGAAGGTAGCAATCCGTTCCACGGTAGTGATTATACCAGACATTGTGGACGTGTCCGGCAAACAGGGCTTCGGCCCTATGGTGTTCCATCAAGTCCAGGATCCAGGACCGACCGGGGTCGGTTAGGTTGTCGTAATGATCCTGCTCGTCAGGATAAGTGAGAAACGGCGGGTAATGGCAGTTTAGAAATATTCGCTTTCCCTGATCGGTGGCTGCCGCCAACTCGGTCTCGATCCACGCCGCCTGCTCGGCTTCGATGCTGAGGCCGGAATTTATTATTTGCGAATCGAAGAGTATGAAACGGCAATCCCCGTGATCGAAAGCTCGATAATTGGCGCCGAAATGTTCCTTCCATAACGCGATGAATTCATCCTGAACGATGCACGTGGGGCTCCAATCACAGGGCTTATCACCGATATCGTGATTACCCGGAAGGACGTGAAGTGGGTGATCCAAATCGGCGACCTGCTCTTTGAATTGTTCGGCGGCCCGTCGGTACAGGTGTGGGACGGCTGGAACTGGATGCAGCAGGTCGCCCAAGTGTATGACAAACGCCAAGTTTCGCCTGTTTAGATCTTGAACAACAAACCGCATGCGGCCGTTGGATAGTTTGTTGACCGCAAATTCCGAGTTGGATTCGGTTTCTCCCTGGTTCAGATGTGTGTCCGTAATCACGGCATAGGTAAACAATTTCTTCCCGAGTTCGTCTGTCATCAAAAGGCCTCCTATAGTTGACAGTTGGTGTTTTTGTAGGATGGAAAGAGATCGCTCTCTTTTCCATTCATGATTTTTTCAAGATCTTGTTGCAAACACTCAAACCACTCATCCTCCTTTATTCTTCTTTCGATAGCTCCAACTCCTTTTTCTTTCCCCTAAGGATGAATATTATGGAGAACAGCGTCAGTAATAAAAAGGTCAATGCAATCGGCTGTGTTACAAAAACAGTTAAATCTCCCTGTGACATGATTAAAGATCTTCGCAGACCGTCTTCAAATAATGGAGACAGAATGAAAGCAATGACAAACGGCGCCTGGGGGAGTCCGAACATCAACATGAAATAACCCATGCCGCCAATGATAAGCATCAGCCATACGTCAAATAGCATGTTGTTGGATGCATAACTTCCGAAGACACATAGAATAAATACAATGGGAAACATGCCCTCCCTTGGAACGCGGTTGATGCGGGCCGCCCACTTTAACGCCATTTTACCGATACCGAATACAATAAAGTTGATCACGATCATGGCGATAAACATGCCGTAAATGATATCGATATGCTTCACAAACAGTAACGGCCCGGGGGTGAGCCCCTGGATCACAAAAGCCCCCAACAAAACCGCCGTGGTTTTATCCCCCGGGATTCCCAGGGTCAGCAGTGGAATCAAGGTGGGACCACAAACCCCATTATTCCCCGCCTCAGCTGCAGCAACCCCTTCCAAAGAGCCGTTGCCGTATTCTTCAGGATGTTTAGA
>JAKUTG010000298.1:0-2874 GCA_022447905.1 Pseudomonadales bacterium
TTATTTGCGGTTTTTGCCACATTGGCGAATCTTCTGACCCAGGAATTTTTCCTTCATTTGTATGTCGGGGTTTCTGCTTTAATTATTGCGATGGTCGCTGGCACAGTCGTAGGCTGGGTAAGCAAGTACCTGTTGGATAAGCATTATATCTTCACCTTTGAAACCAGCTCTCATCGCGAAAACCTGCTCAAGTTTTTGACTTACGGTTTGACCGGAATACTAACCACTTCAATTTTTTGGAGTTTCGAACTAATCTTTGAACACCTCTTCAACACTAAACTGGCTCGTTACCTCGGTGCCGTCATCGGATTGTCCATCGGATATGTAGTAAAGTATCACCTAGACAAACGCTACGTTTTTTTGGAACAGGAATCTTGATGGAATTGAATGGCTGGGGACGCTTTCCGCGGGTCAATGCGAAAGTACTGGAACCCATCAACTCGGATGCGTTACAGAAAATACTTTGTCGAAAGGAATCCAAGCTGTCCTGCATTCCGCGCGGGGCCGGAAAAAGTTATGGAGACAGCGCACTGGCAGAGAATGTAGTCAGCACTCGGTTCTTAGACAATTTTATTGCAGTGGATGAATTCAATACCAAAATCCGCTGTGGCGCCGGCATCACTCTCGATCAAATACTAAAAATGTGCATACCTAGAGGTTGGTTCCTCCCAGTCTTGCCAGGCACCAAGTTTGTCACGGTTGGAGGAGCCATCGCAGCAGATATACATGGCAAGAATCATCATTGCGACGGCTCTTTCTGCGACCATGTAAACGAGCTAACGCTGGCTATTGCTTCTGGGGAGGTCCTTCGTTGTAGCCCCACTGATAACAGCGAGCTCTTTCACGCAACCTGCGGCGGCATGGGTCTAACCGGCGTGATCCTTGATGCCACCCTACGTTTTGATACGGTTAGAAGCGTTCTTATTAACCGGAGGTCACTTCCAGCTAGAAATCTCGAGCACTGCTTTGAACTGATCGAAGAACACAACGACAAAAAGTATTCCGTGGCATGGCTGGATTGTATGTCTGCAGGAAAATCTCTGGGAAGATCCGTGCTGCACGTAGGTGAGCATACCCAGGAAGGCGACTTGAAATACAGGAGCCGGCGAGGACCTTCGGTGCCTTTCAGTACTCCCTCGTTTCTGTTGAACAAGTCTACGATGCGCATTTTTAATAGTTTTCTCTACAATTTGTATAAAAAGAGTACCGAAAACTCCACTATAAACTACGATGCCTATTTCTTCCCGCTAGACAACATTGGCAACTGGAATCGCCTTTACGGCGCGAGGGGGTTTTTACAATACCAGTTCGTTCTGCCGGATAGTGTTGCCCTCGAAGGACTGACTGAAATACTCAAAAGAGTGTCTCGGGCGGGAAAGGGGTCGTTCCTTGCAGTGCTGAAAAAATTTGGGGGAGAAAATAGAAATCTATTGTCATTTCCAATGGAAGGATACACCTTGACCTTGGACTTCAAGCAGGAAAAAACTCTGTTTCCTCTGTTAGATGAATTGGACACAGTTGTCATTGATTATGGAGGTCGCCACTATCTGGCCAAAGATGCTCGAATGAGTGAGGAAACATTTAAGGCTGGCTATCCTAAGTGGGAGGAGTTCCGGAAAATTAAATCACGCATCGATCCTTCAACCGTTTTTACATCGTTACAGTCCCGGCGAATAGGATTAACCTGACACCCATGTATACGATGCAAATTACCTAGAGCGGGATCCGTGCCACGGTCTGAACCGAGAGCAATACGAATAGGCATGAAAGTACTTGTCATAGGCGCCACCTCCGCGATCGCAAAAGCGACAGCTCGGCTGTATGCGGACCGCAACGCGGAACTGTTTATCATCGGACGCAACGAAGAACGCTTACAAGAATTAATGTGCGATCTGCAAATACGAAGCACCAGTCCCGTCGGACGGCGAGTGCTCGACGTAACCAAGCAGAAGGAACACGAGGACGCCATTGAACAAGCCTATGATTTTCTGGAACACATCGATGTTGCTCTGATCTGCCACGGTTCCCTACCGGATCAGGAAGCTTGTGAATCAGATTACGAAATGGCAGAAAAGGAAATCACCATAAACGGGCTTAGTGTTGTTTCCCTTCTTACTTTGTTGGCCCGAAAATTAAAGGACCAGCGACATGGAATTCTAGCAGTGATTACCTCGGTGGCAGGTGATCGAGGCCGGCAACCCAATTTCGTCTATGGTGCTGCCAAGTCCATGGTTTCGACATACTTGCAGGGCTTACGCGGCAAATTACATCCTTTTAATGTTCACGTAGTTGATATTCGCCCGGGCCTCGTGGATTCCCCTATGACGGCACACTTCAAGAAGGGCCCGCTCTGGACGGCCCCGGAATTGGTAGCAACCAAAATAGTCAGCGGTATCGACAGTAAGAGCCACACGGTTTATGTGCCAAGCTACTGGCGCATCATAATGGCGGTCTTGCGCTCTATCCCAGAAATACTGTTTAAGCGTATCAAGTTCTAGTGACTCATTATGACTCCAGCCTCCCTCTGTTCGTCGACCTCGACGGCACTCTGCTCAAGTCTGATATAACGCTTGAGTCTATGCTTTTGCTCATAAGAAAAAACTTGATTTATCTGTTGTTAATTCCAGTCTGGCTTGTACGTGGTCGTCCTTACCTTAAGCAACAAGTCGCCCAGCGCATCGATATGCAACTGGATAATTTACCTGTCAACCAGGAGTTTTACTGCTTTCTTAAGCAAGAAAAAGATAGAGGTCGGCCTATAACTCTTATTTCCGCCTCAAACCAAAAACTAGTCAGCAAAGTCGGTAGTCATTTCCAATTGTTCGATAACACCTTTGGCACCTGCGACCAAGTCAATCTAAAAGCTGAGAATAA
>JAKUTG010000299.1:0-2848 GCA_022447905.1 Pseudomonadales bacterium
TAACAACATAAGGCAATGCAATCCCTGTAGGCTTACGATCGTCATCCTCGTCTTCATATCCCTTCAAATCAATATCAACATGGAATTCAAGAATCGTATACCGATCATCGGATGCGGCGCTAAATCCCATATTTTCCGCAATCTTCTTTTCTATCTCATCCAGATACGCAGAACCTTCAGGAGCACTTAATTCAATATCTCTATAAAACCCAAATATCTGTAGTTTGCGTATTTCATTTTCTGTCTTACGCATAACGTGTGCGACACGCTCCGCAGAATTCAAACTGCTTGCACCATACGGCACAACAATATCTTCAGCAGGTACATAAATAGATGCAGGACGACAACTCGTTGGATCGTAATAAACTTTTTTAAACGCATTACCTGCAAGACCTAAGCCCCACAACATACGTTCATGTTCTCCGCGATATTCCGGCATCTTCTCCTGCAACCAATAATTCATATCAGCAGCTACATTAATAGATGCACGTTGGTTTTCTGGAGTTTCCTTACCAATAATTTTCGTTTTAACGGGACCACCGGCAGGTAATGTTTCCATTACCGTTTCAGATTGGAATTTAACAAGTGCTTCAGCTAACAGGGGGTGATAAACCCCACATGCACCAGCCCACGGTTCAGTGCGGTCTTCTATTTTTAATCCAAGTAGCTCCAAACCATCAGCATATGTTTTAAGCCAATCTTTTCTGGAACTTAAATCAATTTCAAAATCACTTAATAAATCAGATGCAACTTCCACCAAGATATCAGGGTCTTCTTCTATTATTTCATCTACAAGATTTATATAAAAATCATCTTCCTCTTCTTTATCATCATCGAATACTGCAATTCCCAAAGTTGTTTGTTGGATTTCACCTTCAGGAGAAACATCAAACTCCATAGCGGTACCTAAATCTCCCTGATCTTCTTCAAATTCAGAAACAGGTCGTCCATCAGGAAGGACTATCTCCAATTCAGGCGCGGCTGGATTTATAGCCATAAATGTTACCTATGCTTTCCTCTGGTCTTACCTCTACGTGCAATACCATCAATCTTAGATTTTTTACGAGAAGATTTAATAAGGCCACCTTTAGCCTTACCATTTTTTCTTTTAGCTTCTTTAGCTGCTGCTTCTTTAGCTGCTGCTTTTTTAGCATTCGCTTTAAGGCGCGCCAGACGCGCTCTTACGCTTAGTGCGTGTATACCAACTTTTGCTACGTTTGCTGCTCCGCCTAACGGTGCTCCTGCTATTCCAGCCCTAGCAGCAAGCCCAGCTACTCTTTTCCCTGGAGTCCGTCCTAACATATCTGCAAGGCTTTCACTTACACCTAGTTTTTTTCCTTCTTTAGGAAATTGTCTTGGTTGGCTGAACCAACTAGACTTGTTCTTCGCTTTCTCCTTTTCTAGCTTGCGAAGTCTTTCGTTTTCCTTAGCAAAGAATGTTTCCTCTCGCTTCTCTTTTCTAGGTGATGTCATAACTATTACTCTTAGTAATAAACTGCTCGATTAGTATGCAGTTTATACTGCCAAAGTTCCTTGGCAGTGTATTCATCTTCCGGTTCATCCATCGTTGTCTGAATATAACCGCCTTTACGAAATCGTAGAAGTGCCATTGATGTCGAGTCAACATAGTCATCATGTTCACCCGATGGGAAGCTGGCAATTTCTTCTATTACTTCCTCTGCCCATCTCTTGGGCGGATACCATACTCTTCCTGATGCAAAAATATCAGATACCGCGTTCAATCGAGTAATTTTGTCATTACCTCTTGTCGGCGTAAATTCCTGTACCGGGATGCCCATCGAACGCAACTCATATATAAGAGGTGCGCCACTCGCTTTTTTCTCAATGATGATGCTATCCGGTTTCCATACCCGATACTCTTCCATTACAAGCCGTTTTAGCTCTGGAAACTCCAGCCGATCCCGATAAGCATTCAATAAAATGATGTTTGCCTGTAGCGAACCCTTTAATAACTTGTTTCTTTCGTTTTCTGCGTCGTTATCAAAGTTGGAAGGGACATCATTAGCCTGATAAAAGATGCCCCACACCGTACAGGCACTGTAATCAGCCCTAGTATTGCGCTCAAATGCCGTATCCCACGACATTAATACAAAATCACACGCAGGCGGGTCTTCTTTATCCCAAAGCTGCCACCATTCACGCTTAACAATGGCGCTTACTTCGGAAGTGGGGTCTTGTTGGTACTGTGCAGACCATTTAGAGTGCGGAAGCTCATTTCTGAGCGTATTTAACTCCTCAAGCGGCCAAAATTCAGGCCAAAGTGCATTCCCTGACGGCATAATTGCAGGAAATTCAATAATTTCCCACTCTTCACCGTCCCTTTGTATGCTGGATTTAACAACTTTAGCCGTTAAGTCGCGTTTACTCCACCGCGTCATTACTATAACGATGGCTCCGCCGGGCTGAAGTCGCTGACGGGGGCCGGATGTGTACCATTCGTAGGTTTTATCGTAAATTTCAGGGGTGGATTCGGCTAAAGTCGCCTCTTGCTCACTGTGTGGGTCATCAATAATGAGTAAATCAGCACCTTTACCCGTTACTGCACCGCCTACGCCAATAGCAAAATAGTCTCCGCCAAGGCTGGTATTCCATCTTCCTGCCGCTTTCGAGTCCGCTTGGAGGGCAGTATTAGGGAAAATATCCTTATACTCGTCTTTATTGACCATATTACGCACTTTCCGACCAAATCCTACGGCCAACTCTGCTGTATGGGAGGTTTGAATGACCTTTTTATGCGGAAATCTTCCCAAAAACCACGCCGGAAGCAGATAAGATGCGAATTCTGACTTGGTATGACGCGGCGGCATGTTAATAATCAAGCGTCTAC
>JAKUTG010000003.1:0-32658 GCA_022447905.1 Pseudomonadales bacterium
CTATATTTGTATGTCCACTTTGTGATCTCATCCATCAGTTTTGCCTCGTTACTTCCTCGTTTTTCTAAAATTACCCCTTAAGTATGGGGTTGGCAACTGTAATTATTAGGGGAGGGGAAAGCCTCCCCCGGGGGGCTATATACGAGTCGCCTTTAATGCGTTTCAGGAGGGGGTATCAACGTCCGGTTGGTACATAAGATGGTACATAAATTAGCACAAAACGCATGTAGGCCAATAAATACAGGCTTATTCGGAGCCGTCTCTGGGCACCAATTCTATTAGGTGCATTTCTAACCCTCACATCTAATTACTCTGACCTTTTCATTGCTCATTGTCCATGATAGCAATGCCATGGAGTACCATTCGGTGCGTGCGATGTGCTAGGTTCAGTGTAACTTTATTGGACTAATACAAGGTCGAATACGTGTGACCAGACGAAATCAAACAAGACAGGTTGATTCAATAAAGGAAAAACTCGCTCAGTGCGGGTCCGAAGCTAAGGCGAAAAAAATTCAACGATACTTCTCTGAGCCGGAGAGCATCATCACTCAAGGTGCCATGGCGGCAGATCTGAGAAGAGTAATTACGGAATTTCATCAGGAAAATGCTGAATTTTCCCCTGATCAGGTATTGCAAATCTCTGAAGCACTGTTAAAAAAAGCTTTTTACAGTGAAGAAGTACTGGTCGCTTTCGGGATTCTAAACAAGCTGGTTAAAAGGAGTTTTGATGATGACTTGTTGTCACGATTCGAATATTGGTTAGAGCACTATGCCAGTAACTGGGGGCATGTAGATGACCTGTGTATTAAGACCATCTATCAGTTTTTTTTGTCGCGCACACACTTAATAGAAACTATTCAGCCCTGGTCTAAATCCAAAGTCCCCTGGTGTCGCAGGGCAAGCAATGTTGCCTGGGTAAAATTCATTAAGCGGCCTATAGGTTCAAACACCTATTTCTTGAATAAGGCATTAGTTTTCGAAAATTGTGATTTTCTTATGAGCGACAAGCACATATATGTTCAAAAAAGTATTGGCTGGCTATTAAAGGTAACAGCCAAACATCACGAGGGAGATGTGCTGCACTACTTGCGAACGAATGCTAAATATATGAAGCCGTCAACAGTGCGCTATGCGCTGGAAAAAGTGAGCAAGGAGAGCCGAGAGCGCGTCCTTTCGAAAGCGTGTAGCTAAAATAAGTAACATCGACATGAAACTGTATTCAATACTTCGAAAAAATGAGAGTAGGGCTATTGTTGTTAGTAGTTTGTTCATAACTAATCCTCTGATGGAGCCGATGTTGGGCCGCTATTGTGACTACCAAACTCCCGGGATCAAACGCCAGCGCGCCGTGCTTATTGGGCTATATATTGTTTAAATCTCTAAGGGACAAATGCCTTTAGCCTCTACTTGTAATATAGCTCCATTTCGGTAACGGCATATTTTGTTACCTATGACTTCCTCAGTCCGAATTAAGTAGTTATTTACATCTTGCGGTAACGGCGAATCAAATTGTGAGTTACAACTCGTTAAGACAAATAAAATTGGAACTATTTTCATATTGATACCCAGAAGATACTTGAAGTATTACCCCTTAAAAAGCTGAAAATCCATTTCCTTCAGATTTTTTCCAAATTAGCTTTTAAGTATGGGGTTGGCAACTGTAATTATTAAGGCAGGGGAGTAGGCTCCCCCAACCCTACTTGTTCTATTTGGTTCCATATCGGACTATTACATACTATATTGGACGAACGGTTAGGTATTTTAGAGAGGCATGACGATGGAAAAATTAACTAATATTACGCTCTTCTTCACTCTAAGTGTCTTTTCATCATTATGTCTGGGTGGCGGTGATCATAAAATTTTTGATTTAGGTGATTTCCCCTTGGATAGTGGTGCTGTATTACCTAGCGCTAAACTATCTTATGTAACTCATGGCCAATTGAATGCGGATAGGAGTAATTTGATACTTTTACCATCGGCTTATCTTGGTGACCATCATGGATTCGATTTTTTGATTGGCGAAGAAAGAGCGTTGAATCCTAATGACTATTTTATTGTCGCTACTGACATGTTTCAAAATGGGTTATCCAGTTCGCCCAGTAATACCGCCTCTCCATTCAACGGACCAAATTTTCCTGCCATTGCGATTAGAGACAACGTCGCCGCGGGCTATCGCTTGGTAACAGAAGTATTTGGCGTCGATCACATCATGGCCGTTATAGGGTTTTCTATGGGCGCACAACAGGCGTTTCAATGGGCAGTGAGTTATCCTGACTTCATGGATAATATAGTGGCTATTTGCGGTTCAGCTGTAGAATATCCACATGGCAGAGTTCGTCTCGAAGGTTTCAAGGCTGCGATCAAGGCAGATGCAGCATACGCTGCCGGGAACTACTCTGAGCCTCCTACCATTGGATTGAAGGCTGGAGGAACTCATTGGGCAAGTTGGGGCGCTTCTCAAGAATGGTTCCGCTTAGGGCTGTATCGAGACATGGGTTTGGATTCACCTGAGGCTGTAATAGAAGATTATCACGGACTAATTTCAAGTTGGGACGCCAATGATTTAATTGCCTTGGCTTCTACTTGGCAGAACAATAATGTGGGAAACACAAAGGGGTTCAATGGTGATCCAGAACAAGCTCTGCGATCGATAAAAGCTCGTGTGCTCTACATGCCAAGCGAGACCGACATGTATTTCCATATAGATGCGTTACGTCAGGAAGCACAATTTATCCCCGGGGTTCAATTTACTGTCATTCCAACCCTGTGGGGACACATCGCAGGTACCGGCCTCTCGCCGAATGACAATATTTTTATAAATCAAGAGATTTCAGAATTCCTAAATTAAGAACAGAATTGTTTGATCAAGTTACTCTGACCCCTTTGATTCTTTGATTGGTATCAGTTTATCTAACATCAGCGTTACGATCAGAAGAATTAAACCTAACAGCAGGCGCGGATCGCTCAGGTAGAGTTGCATCTCTATGGGGTAGGCTATGGTTTTGTCCAGGGCAGCAATTTTAAACTCATGTCTGTCCACCGTGTCTGGGTGGGTAATAATCTCCATAAAAGTTCGCCGGCTGCGGTAGCGCATCATTGCCGCAGTGGTCCACTGTTGTGCTGTTTCCCAATCTTCCACACCGACCAAGTCTAGAGCGTCATGAACAGCTTCCCCCGCTATCACCGGGTGGGAGGCGCGCTTGGATAACTGCGCATACATGTGTTCCATATAGCGTCCCATCAACTGGTCAGCGGACTCGCCAGGCTCGGCTCCCTCTACATCCGGGGGGTTCTCGTTGTTATCTATAATGTTAACCATTAGGAATTGGCGGCCAGTATCATTGCGCATAAACTGGGTGATATATTGCAGCCGGTCAGGTGGTAACCTTTGTGCCAGTGGTTTGGAGAAATCCGCGATTTCCTGTTCCGTTAGAGGCCCACCGAAATCGGTATACCAGAAGGTGAAGAGGGCATAGATCAGGGCAGGGATCAGCCATAGGATTTGACGTTTGCTCATCGAACTCTCCAGCGCGTTTTGTTATTTGTTTGCTAATGCTAAACCGGTATTTAGTATTAGTCCCTGAGTAATAGCAAATGGGACAGTTAAACTGATTTTTTTTCAAATTAGCTCTTAAGTATGGGGTTGGCAACTGTAATTATTAGGGGAGGGGGAAAGTCTCCCCCGACCCTTAGTCGGTACGCGGACCTGAAAGCTGAACCTTGATTCCGTCCGGGTCAAAGAAGAACACAATGCCGAAGCCGGGGCCGCCGCCGATTGGGCCGAGCTGCTCAAAACCGAGCTCGTTCATCGTCTCTATGGTTGCGGTCAGATCTTCCACATAGAAATTAATCCGGTCGATGCCTAGATGATTAACCGGTGGCGGGTAGGACGGCGCGTTATCGTAGGGGCTCTTCCACTGCCGCAGCTGGATCGTCGCCCCATCGGTACCTTCACCGAGACTGATGTCCTCGCCCTCGAATTCGATCGGGCCATCAAACCCATGGGCGGCGGCGAAATCGCCAGAGCCTGCCTGCGAGCCGGGTGCCGATTCGGTAAACCCCAGCAGTCGGTAGAACTCACGAGACCGCTGCAGATCAGTCACGTTCATGTTCGTGTTTGCCAGCCGCACCAGGTCAGGGCCAGGGGTCGGACCCTCACCTTCGGCAGTCTCAATCAATTTTATAAAGGTGCCGTCCTGGTCCTTCATGAACACAAAGCATTCACCATTGGGCGTTGTAGTAGGCGCCGACAAAAATTCTACGCCCTCCGACTGAAAGTAGGCATAGTCGCCTTCGAGGTCGGTGGTGGAGTAAGTTCCATAGGTCATCCCGATGTGGTTTAGCTTGGCATAGGGCGGCTCTTCGCGATAGGAATTACCTCTGAATTGCACTGTGTCGACGAATGGCTGTGTAGGCGGATCTTCCAGGCTATGCAGTGAGACGTAGATCAGATAGTCTTCCGGAAACCCGAGCGACTGGGCGAAAGTGGTGCTCGTCTCCGGTCCTGCCGGGTAGATTTCTCCGATGAAGCCCATGGTGTCGTATAAGGCTCGTTGGCGTTCTATGTCGGTCGTGTTTAGTCCGAAATAGCCTTGGCGCAAGAGCCCAAGATCGGCCTCGGTAACCTGGGTCACGCGCACGCCGAGTTCCCCGTCTGGTATGCCGGGCACGGTCACCTCAATAGTGTTCTCCCTGGTAAGATTCAAATCAACGATGACCTCGCCGTTGCCGCTAAAGTCCTGCGGTTCGACAACATCGCGGCCGTTGATTTTGATCCAGGCGTTGTCGATGCCCTCGTCTTGAAGGACCAGTTTCGCTGGACCGTCAATAGCCCTGAATGTGGCCGAGTAGGTAGTCGGTTTTCCTTGCACGAGCTCGTAAGTCTCAGGTCCGAAGCGAGTCAGGTTAGCCTCGTGGCTAGAGGCAGCTGGCGCAACTGCCAATAGGCCCAGAAACAGCGCAAATCCCGCTGCTCTGAGACCCAAGGCTGGGCTCGAGTAGATACTCTTACTTCTGTTCATAGTTGTTTCTCCAGGCAGACAGTTGGGGTCAGAGTAAAAATACAGTAGATTCGAGCACCTCAATTGCTAAACCTATAGCACACTTCTTAGCACACTCGGACCATTGCCCCAACGCTAACTGCGGGGCAAGCAGAATCAATATCACTTTGCTGACCAGCTTCAGGGTTTTATTCATATTGTCACCGCGTGCGTCTCCCACAGTTATCAGAGCAATCCTCTTGATTTATTCTTGAAGTATCGACCATCAAAAACAGCTATTCTATTTTTTTTCAGATTTTTTTCAAAATTCACTATTAAGTATGGGGTTAGCAACTGTAATTATTAAGGCAGGGCAAAAGCCTCCCCCGAGGGTGAAATAAGAACCCGCCTTAGGTAAAACTAAGGAAGGAATTGTTTCCCATTAGCTTAGCAGAGATAATTACTAGTCTGCCCGTTAGGAGCACTGCGGAGTAACACTGGTTGTAACACGCGCTAGGGAAAGACCAGCGACAGGGGTCCTGGGTCTTCCGGATCAGTGTTAGCAGCAGCCTCGAGAATTACCTCTACTTCCTTCACAAAATCTTTCGTAATGAAACGACTGTTGCTAAATTTAACCCGTCCAATTACTCTGCTTTTTATGATTATTTGATAGTTATGCAATAGGTTGAAAATGACAGAGAAGCAAATTGATAAGGATCGACGCTGGGTTATAGCGGGATTAGGCACAGTCGCTGCCGCAAGTATGTTGCCCCAACGACTGTCGGCACAAAGTAGCAATGATACAGACATCCTCATTATTGGAGGTGGCATCGCTGGTTCCTCAACTGCTTTTCATTTAGCCGAACAAGGTCGTGATGTAATTCTGCTGGAACGTGGCGAAATAGCATCGGAAGCTTCAGGACAAAACATGGGTGGTCTTGGTGGTTCTGGCTGGGGAAACAATCCCAATCTTCTTTCCTATCTAACCGCTGGCAGCGTGGAAATCTTTAAGCACATACAAATTGACATGGGTTATGACATAGAGTTCCGACTTTCCGGAACGCTGACTGCAATCCATACCGAGGAGCAATACGAGTATTACCAGGATGACGTTGCGTCCCAACGCAACAACGGTTACGAAATAGAATTACTTTCAGCCAGAGAAGCGCGCGCTATCGAACCGGAAGCTAACGGTGAATTACCCGGTTACATGTATCGACCGCAACGCGGCCAGGCCGATCCGGAAAAAACTACCCGCGCATTCGCGCATGCGGCTGAGGTGGCAGGCGCAACAATTAATACTGGTCAGAATGTTGTTTCCATTACACCCATGAGTGCGGGTGGCTATTCAATCCAAACCGAATCATCTGAATTCCGCTGCCAGACTCTAGTGCTTGCAACGGGAGCCTGGTGTGGTCCTGTTGGTGAAATGTTAGGAATCAAAATTCCTATTGTTCCTATACGGGGACAAATGTGGGCAACCGAAAGTTTACCGACTCGAGTGCTTCATACGATTGGTTCTACGATATCCAGTTACGCCTGGAACAAGAGCAATGGATCTGACGATGTTACGCCTCCAAACCTGACACATAAAAATGGAAGGCGAATGACACGACATCTTTATGGACGACAAAGAAAGAATGGCGAAATTATTTTTGGGGGTGATCGTGAAAGTCTGGGTTACAACACCACACCTGATCCTGTTGGTATTGAAGTGAATCGTGGACACGCGGCAGAGGTCATTCCCTTAGTAGCAAGCTTACCAATCGCACGGTCCTGGGCAGGACTCATGCCCTTCTCTCTCGATGGCTCACCCATCATTGGCAAAATTCCGATTCGCGACAATCTTTTTATTGTAAGTGGACTGGCATCATCAGGTTTTGGACGCGGACCCATGGCAGGAAAGCTGGCTGCAGACTATATCCACTCTGGCAACATGACACATGTGCTTGCAGAGGCCGATCCGGCAAGGTGTGTTACCGAAGCATGACAAACAAGAAGAGCTCTCCCATGAGCAATCAAATCAGACAAGCTTGTATTCAACTAATTGGATTATTGTCGATCCTGGTGTTTACAATTTCTGCAGTGCAGGCACAGTCGGGACGTAACCCCTATCGACCAGCCGATGGGCTCCAGGCGGGCCTCAGTTCTGGTTACCTAGCTCGATATTAATTTGCTCTTTCTCTTCCGGTTTAACAATTACGATTCCATACTCGTTGCGTAAGTCACATATTTTCTTATTTAAAAGTTCCTGCGGACATCTGAGCCCCCATTTCTTTTTCATCTTCTTTGCTCGTTTGTGACCCTCCTTGCTTTTTGGCCATGTTGTAATAGCCAGTTTTAGTAAATTTAAATAGCCTAATTCTTTAATCAAATTTTTTCGATTTTCTCTTATAGCTTCTCTTATCTCGGGATTTTTTAGGTACAAACGCACAAAATCAAGCACATACTTTAAATACCCACTAGTACCCCTCTTTGTCCACCCGTCTAAAATTATTTCTTGTTCCACAGAAGAATCAAGCCCAAATATTACATGGGTACAATCGTGATCCATAATCGCAGTTGAATTTTCATTATCAACAAGCTGTTTCTTTCCAACGTCTTGAAGGTGGTTCCAATAAACTTCCAAACCTTCAGCTAGAGTCAGATCGCAGTCTTGATGTTGGTAAGCGAGCATGGGTAGTCCTGAAAAATAAAGCCCTGTAAATCAGGGCTTTATTGTGAAATCTATTAAGGTTTCAATAGCTTCTTAGCTTGAGCCTCCAGGACTCGCGCGCCACGAAGCGCGCCTACCATGCTGTAATTACCTTCATGGCAGGAGTACTCGTAAATATGTCCACTCTTGTCCCGTGTGTCTGAGAATTCTCCGCGCCAAGTCTCTGTGTAATACACTGGATCATCAACCGTGTACTGATAAAACAACTCACTTTCCGATACCCGAGAAAACCGCTCGGTTATGTGGGCATCACCACTTATTAACATTGGCCGGCCCATATTAGCGCGTTCTGGATTAGTGTCACTGAAATGGGTGACCTCTACCACTAAGGTATCCCCTTCCCAGTGGCCGATGGAATGCCCTTCAAAGCTTCTTATCGCATCTGGTCGCTCTTGCCCATCCATATGAATGACACGAAGCGGTACGCTTTCTTCACTAATAATCGCGATCTTTTCAGAGGTCTGAACAATTCCATGAAACAACTGATACGCAAAAAAGCGCATGGGAGGGGAGCCCCAGCTCTCTATGCAGCGCTCAACACCAGGTCTCTGCTCAGGGTGATCGAAACCCAAACCCTCAAAATAACTGTGGGCAGAAATTCTAGCGCCCAGTTCGTTATAAGGTAGCAGGCCATTTTCAGGATATACGATTACGGAGCTACGATATTCCCCCTTTACCATGGCAAGTTGCGGTGGTCCAAAAAGGTCGATATCAGGATCATCATTTCCCGCCAACCCCTGGGTAATTACCTCAGCGTACCCTGCTGCCTGTTCTGGCAATAGTACAAGAGGAAGGCCCCCGGGGCGTTCCAGCAGTGTATTGAACCTAGTACTCCAGGTACCTTGCAAGTCGGGTTGACCGTGCTCTGTTTTCGGTACCTGGTACGTGTCCGCTGACTGGGCCAGGCTCCATGTATTAAAAAAACAGACACTGCACGCTATAACAAAAATACGAGCATACATAATCGGATCCTCTGGTGAGGCACTTGGCAAAAGTCTATTCATTTACCATTTCCCCAACAACTTGGTTTACCATAAATGAGAAAGCCTAAATTTGCTTCCTAAAAATTCAAAATTTCAATAATCGACCAGCTTTTTATTCTGTGTGAGGATTCTATCTAGACTATCAGCGAATTTTTTGTTGTCTTTGTCTGTTAGTTGGGATGGACCTCCAGTATCTACTCCGCTTGCTCTCATGGTATCTAAAAAATCTCTCATGTTAAGCCGGGCTTTGATATTGTCCTTTGAGAAGAGGTCTCCTCGTGGTGATAACGCAAGTGATCCTTTTTTTATTACATCGGCGGCTAAAGGTATATCGCTTGTAATTACTAGATCACCGTTTTGTGACTGCCTGATAATCTCATTATCGGCCACGTCAAACCCTTTCAAAACCTGAATCGATTTTATATACGGAGAATGAGGGACTTTTAAAGATTGGTTCGCAACCAATATGACCGTAGTTTGTGTACGTACTGCTGCTCGGAATAAGATTTCTTTAATCGCGACGGGACAAGCGTCGGCATCGACCCATATTTTCATTTAGATAGGTATTCAGTTGTTATAGGCCCGAAGAACCCTTCGGGCCAAATAGTAGCCGGCCAAAATTGAATATGACGCAAAAAAATTGGTAAGTAGAATAGCTCCAGCTTGGAGTCTCCACCCATATCCCCACGGGAAAATAACTATTAGGGGGACAATAATGCAGCATATCCACAAGAGAATAAAAGTAAATTCAGGTAATGGGGCTTTTATCCTTTTTGCTAACGCAAGAGCAATAATAGCTAACACCGAGGGGAAAAATATGCCGTATTCTAATTCTAGATCGAATTTGTCATAACCAAATACGAAAAGTGTTTTTTCCCAGCACCTTGCTAAAAAGAGAATAGGCTCGTTAAGAATATAGGCTATAGCTTCTGCGGCAGGGGTATTTGCCAGGTTAGCAACTTGACTACCATCGAAGAAATCAGCGCCATCACTAATCTCTCTGTTTCCAAGCCAGAAATTGTACCCTCCGGATGTGGGAAGGAATTCCCACCGTCCGGATACCAGCTTATTGCGAAGCCCAATGAAAATGTAGGGCAGTGTGCAAATTACAGCAACAAGAGACAAGTTTGATACGGATCTCTGTAAATGCTGCCTAGATACATAAAAAACCCACCCCAGAGACAAAAGCACAAGGGCGAGGTAGTTTGCTCTAACGAAACAAGCTAATGCCAGGAGGGTTGCTCCTGTCAGAAGAAACCTGACATTCGGGTTTCTGGCCCATCTGATTAAAAAATATATTGCTGCGGTCGAGAAAAAAACATTCCATGAAGTATCGAGCAATTGTTCCGAGAATTCCGCTAGATAATTAAATGCAAAGAGTTGAATTATTGTAATTTTCGCTATGGTGCTCGAATACAGGTTCTTGATACCTGCATATGCGAGCATTAGAAATCCATACATCAATGCGGTTTGAACCCATCTTATAAGGGTTACTCCCTCTCCCATGAAAAGATGGCTGAACGCCAATAAATATCTATAACCAACATTCAGGGAGAATGGGGCATTTAGTGTACTGTTTGAATCCAGAAAGTCCCCATTCAGAACATTTCTGGCCTGCGTTTCATAAAGCAGATGATCGTTTCCGCCAGAGAGTATCTCTATATCTTGCGATTCACCTCGTATAACCAAATAGATTAATTGGGCAACTATTAACAAAAGGAATATAGCCCAAAGAACCAGTTTTTCTTTTTCGAGTTCCCTCCACGGAATTCTCTCCCTTTCATTCACCACGTGATGACAAAATAGTACAAACCAACTCAAGAGCAGCAATTTAAGTAGAAAATCGAAACCCCCTGTTTCGGGCTCTGGAGTTAAAGTGGTTTCCCATTTAGTAAGGGGTATCAGCTTATTATCCGGACTGATCCAGGATAGTTGTAATTCACGATTGGTACCTTCATCACTACTGTATGAAACTGAGAGAGGGTAAACGCCTCGCTGAATATTCAACAATGTGCTAGCGCCGCTCTCGTTAATCGTTAAAACCCTTCCATCGACCCGAAGCTCTGCTCTGCCATCGGAAGCTTGAAGCTGAAGAGTTTTTTCAATTTCATTAACATGAATAAACCCACTCCAACTGGCTGAAAAAGCAAATTGTTCTCTTCTTTTTTCATTGAGGCTGGTCCCGTAATAGTTAAATCGATTCCAGTCATTCGCAAAATAGAGAGGGAAAACTTGACGCCTCAGGGAAAATCCACTGCTGGTGAAATTTACACCCTGATCTATTCTGGTGCATTGAACTCGATCTTGAGAAAAGCGCCAGGAAGATTCCGGAACTCCTTCAAAATTACTATTTCCGTAATAAACTCCACACAGGCCGGTATTTTCTTTAGTAGCAGAAAGTACCAGGATTGCAGCAACCAAAATGTATGCAATGCCAAGAACAGATTTACGTTTATGCAGGGAATTGTTGTCTCGAGTAAGTACAACCATTCCAAAAACAAGCAAGAAAAAGCAAATAATGGCTACAGGATTACTCCCTCCAGTGTTTGGGGCTGAAATTACAAGCGGAGACACCATTAGAACACCCGCCAAAATGCAGTAGTTCCATGTAAGCAAATGCATAAAAGCTGCCTTGTTCGACTAGGTTTCGAGTACTTCAGTTATTGATCTTATCGCCTCAATATCATGAACCAGCGACCAACGTTAAGTACGTTTGCCATGGCGCCGGCAAAATAAGTAAGTGCGGCGGCTCTCAATATGTTTCGTATTGCCGGAATTTGTGCTGACTTGATATAGTCACCTTCGATCAGTATGGGCAATGCCTTGTTGAAGCTTGCATCCCACTCTTCCGGTAAGATAATTAAATAGGACAATGCGCCCGCCAATAGCAGCAACAAACTCAGGCCTATTAAAACGCCTATGACGAGAGGTGAGCGTATCACCAGGGCAATAACCGGAAAGGCCAGCATAATGGCGACACCAGCCTGACTCAGCATCAATGCTGTCGGCAGGTAACGCTTGCGTAATTCAAAGATTTTTTCCCGCCGGTGAAATTGTATGGCATGCCCTACCTCGTGCGCGGCCACTGCAACCGCAGTCAACGATTTGCCACTAAAATTGCCAGACCCCAGGCGCACAGCCGGCGCTGAGGGATCGAAATGATCCCCATAGGGCTTGGTTTCCTCGACAGTGATACCGTCCAATTGGAAGCGTTGAACGAGGTGACTTGCTAGTTCCCCTCCGGTACCTGGTAGTTCAGCAAGTTCCTGGCTGTACTTAACCATTACTCGGCGCACCCAGAATGAGGGAACGAAGACCAGTAACGCCAATACTGCACCCATGACTATTAATATCATAAGCGCCTCCGAATAATAGGTATTTCTATATTACTCTGCGTAGGGATTAACGTAGCCTGCTGGCAACACTTTTTCAGGGTCCGGTCGAATGCTCACCATCTCAACTCTCTCTTTGACTTCGTGCCAACCATGAAACACACCTGCTGGGATAACTATAATGTCTCCTTCTTCTACCAAACGGACCTGACCATCACCCCGGGCCACTGAAGTAGAAAAACTCTCGCCGACCAGCACATTGACAATATCGCTATCTTCGGGAATGTCCGTGCGATCCAACATGGTGCCACCTGTCACTAATATTCCAGAACCGGAAGTAATGTAATAAACCTCGGATACCCGGGTATGAACAATGCCTCGGACAGGCTCACCATTAGCTTCTATGACATCACGGAATAACACCCCCACGGCCACGTGAGAATTTCCGATGTCCACGACCTTCACCTGACGATCGACCCGACCTTCGGGTGCGTGCAATACCGCCTGCCACTCTTCTAAATTGACATCGGTGGCGAGCTTGATCGAACTCTCCTGCGAAATTACATTAAATGCAATGAGGCAAAATAAAGGGGCCCCCATCACTTCAATAATTCTTTTTTTATTCAGCATAATTACACCTCGCTTAACAGATTTATATAATCAAGACATAAAACAAAGGTATTGGCTTTTACCTTTAATAAATTATTGCTTACTTAAAAATAGTACATCATTCGAGTAGATTAACAATACATAGAATTAATATTCGGAGTAAACCTGTCTCCTAACATAAAGAGCACCTATTTAATTTAAGCCTCTTCACTTTATGCAATATCCTAATATACTCTGTACTTCAATTTTAAATGTACATCAAAAAGAGATAATAGAATGGGCACACCACACAAATTTATTAGAGTCATAATGTTCACGGGCTCCTTATTGTGTGCGGGCAGCTTTGCGCTCGGACAACCGGGGTTCATGGCGGGAGTCGATCTTACGATCGAGCACGTAGCAGGAAACGTCTATATGGTGCAAAGGCCAGGCGGGGGTGGCAATATTGGCGCATTTGCCGGACCTGATGGTGTTCTATTAGTAGACTCCCTATTCGCGCCACTATCGGACAAACTAGTCGCTGCGGTCAAGGAAGTAACTGACAGTGAAATCCGCTTTTTAATCAACACCCATATCCATGGCGATCATGTCGGCGGCAACGAGAACCTGGCCGAGATGGGCGTGTTAATTTTCGCTCATGACAACACGCGCTTACGCTTTCTGGAGGAGAAAAGCCACTTCCCACGAGGTGGTGGAAGTTTCGCGCCCCAGCAGCCCGCGGGAGCACGACCGGTGGTGACATACAATGACGAGATAGGTTTTCATCTCAATGGTGAGGAAGTTCGCGCATTTCTGGCCCCTCCTGCGCACACCGATGGCGATACCTTCGTCTACTTCCCGGATTCCGATGTACTTCACCTGGGCGATGTATTCAGAACCACCAGTTACCCGATCATTGATAAATACAATGGTGGCACTTTGAGGGGAACTATCGCAGCGCTTGATAAAGCGATCTCAATGTCTGGCCCAAACACCAAAGTTATTCCAGGCCACGGTCTCAGCGTTGTCGGTCGTGAAGAGATGCAAGAGTTTCTGGATATGATTCTCGATGTTCAGGACCAGGTCTACGCCATGATAAGAGATGGCAAGCACCTTGATGAAATAATGGCCGCACAACCGACAGCCGCTTACGATGCACAATGGGGGCAAGAAGCAAGCTGGACCGCCATCGATTTTGTTCCGGTTGTTTATTATGAACTCGGCGGAGCAGGACGCTCGGAAGACCGGTAATCGAAGCGATCAATAGGTAGTAGGAGCGCCCCTGACAAAAGGCCCAGCTCGGCAGAGGATATCACCCCTGTTTTCTCTCCACTATTTCCTTGTAGAGTGCTGGGTCTGTATCCCCTTCCGTTGAACAAATAAATACCTTTGAACTGCTGTCAAATTTTAATCTTTCCTTTACGACGCTATGTTTCCGATTTGTGCAAATCTCATCAACAAGCCCAACGGGAACTGCCCCACTCTCACCGGATACGATAGCAGGATCACCGCTAACCGGGTTGGCTAACAATCGCATGCCTTTTATCGCAATCTGATCTTGGCAAATTACAAATGCGTCGCAGTTAAATTTGATGATATCCCAAGCCAAACTACTTGGTTGACCACATGAAAGTCCCGCCATCATGGTGTTCAGTTGTTTGGTTAAATGTGGCTTACCATCTCCGGTTTGAATGGAGTTAAAAAAACAAGCTGCGCCTGTTGGTTCAACCAAAATCAATTGTGGTGTAGGGTTTGGACTTGCCAGGAAATAAGAAAACATTGCCGCTGCAAACGAACCAACTCCAGCTTGAGCCATTACATGTGTGGGCCAAGTCATCGTTTGGTCTTCAAATTCTGAGACTAAACCGAAATACCCCTGCATTACGTGCCTGGGTATCGTTTTGTATCCCTCCCAAGAAGAGTCTTGAAGCAATATCCAATTGTTTTCTTTTGCTTGCTGAGCCGCAAAAACAACAGTTTCATCGTAATTGAGCTCAGTGATTTCAGCCCGAGCCCCATATGATTGAATTGCCTCCAAGCGGGACGCTGATGTCCCTCTAGGCATAAATACCACTGCCTTGCATCCAAATTGCTCTGCGCACCAAGCAACCGCTCTACCATGATTACCATCGGTAGCAGTTACGAATGTCAATGATTTGAGTGCATTATCATGCGCGGCAATGGCGTTAAAAGTTAACTCTTCATTATTCAAACCAAGCAGCCTTT
The DNA here is from genome assembly GCA_022447905.1 of Pseudomonadales bacterium. Lineage (GTDB taxonomy): Bacteria > Pseudomonadota > Gammaproteobacteria > Pseudomonadales > Pseudohongiellaceae > UBA9145. The sequence goes on from JAKUTG010000003.1 coordinate 14,825, forward strand.
TTATTTCCTTGGCGATGGCATAACTGGCCCCCAAAACCTTAAACGCCTTTAGCTCAAAACGCTGACTTTCATCCTTTATCATCAGAGCATCAATTCCCAGTCTTGCAGCAAGCCCTTCAAGCTCAACCAATGGAGTGACACGGTAACCAGGCAAGCTTTGGTGAAATATTCTTACTGCTTTAATCCGATCAGCATTGACAAAATTGGGCGCCTCTCTTTGCGCTGACAGAAATGGATTTAACATGCATTCTATGATCGGTTCCAATGTATTCATGCTAATCGACAGCTTCCGTTTTTGTTATATATTGGGGGCACATCATGAAAATTGAAAATTAATATCTATATATATCAGTATTTTACGATGGGCTTTCAGTGGTGCCCATAGTTACCAAATACCCATCCATACCATACTAGTTCAGTATTATCCGCAAAGCCCTGTTATTGAGAGCTTTTTGTATATGCTATATCCATTTCAATCCATATTAATCTGGTGAGATACGGCCAATTTTATGTGCTATAACTAAACCTTATCCATTAAGGAGAGTTCCATTATGAAAACCTGGTCAACATGCTTGTTCTGTCTTACGTTAATTGCGACACCAGCTTTTCCAGCTGATAACGAACAAACGACTTCCATGCAATCAACCCCGGAAGATTTCAAAGAATTCAGCCAGGTAATGCAGGGTCGATGGATATCCGAAATCATCTGGATAACCGACTGGCCTGGATTCGGCAAGAAAGGTGACTCAGTAACCGGCTATGCAGAATACCAAACAGGTGAGGACGGCAAAGTGATAAACGGGCGGTTTTATGCGGGTCCAGGTTCAGCAACAAATCTCACATACTATGATGTAGGGAAAAAACAAATTCTTGAACATCAGGTTTCTTCCGGTGGAAATGTCTGGTTTAACGTTATCTACAAAGAAAACGGCGAGTGGAATTATAAAATCACGGGTAGCACAGGTGACGGAAAAGAGATCACAGGATCAGCAATTAGATACATTTCAGACCAAGGACAAACCCAGAGATATATTGGGGAAATGTTTATTGACGGCGAGGAACTTGATCCTTTACGCGACTCATTTCGCAGAATAGGTGACTGATAGATACTTACGATGTCCTCAGGGAATTACACGATATGGCATTGAGAGTTTTATTTTTTTCCGCGGCGTTGCTTAGCTCCTCGTCTCTTGCCGCCGCGCCAGATCTATCTGGTATCTGGACGCTTAACGGCCCAGGGACTGAAAGTGAAATACTGTTGACTGAAGAAGGGCTCCGCATTCAGAGCGAATACGATCTGCTGGTTGATGATCCCAGTCTCTTCTGTGTACCTGCCAGCGCTTCTCGAATCTGGGCAAATCCGGGCGCGCGTATTTTGATACAGCAAAGTGAAGAAGCTGTGCTGATTAGTTATGAGTTATTTGACCTGCGGCGAGATATCCCGATTGGGGATGAATCGGTGATGTCAAATATGCCGAGCACAAAAAACATAACAGGCACCTATTTCCAAGAAATGGGATCTTCGTTTGCGCGCTATGTCGATGAGCGACTGATAATAGAATCAAGAAACCATTCACTTGGTTATATCCGGACATCACGGGGCATACCACAGTCGACAAATACAATAACAATCGAAGTATTGAGGGTCGAAGGTGATACCCTCAATCTTACCCATACTTACTTTGACGATACGCTCTACGAAAACCCTATCGTGATGGATTATTTCTTCAGGCGAACCGACGAATCCGAAATTACCCTGTATGAATGCAGGGAGGCCAACTACGACTGGTTCAATGAATTAAATGCACCGAAAGAGGAAGAGACACAATGAGATTGGTGATGTTTCTGGCGATACTGTGCTACGTGCCATTTGTAACAAATGCGCATCATTCCACTGCCGCAAATTTTACGCAGGAAATTATTTCCGTGGAAGGCGTGATTGAGCGGGTGCGCTTTCAAAACCCTCACTCTTCTGTGCTCATAAAGAATATGGATGAGACGGGGAACGAGATCTATTGGCTGGTTGAAGCGAGTTCTAGCACTTCACTCCGAAGGAAGGGGGCATCCTTTGAGAGTTTCGAAGTTGGATCTAAGATTAAGGCAACTGGCCTTAAAGGGCGCCGGCAATACACGATGTATTTGCGGGAAATAACTTTTGAAGATGGAACTGTCTTCTCTCCAGACCGTGACCCCTATTAGAAATAGGCAGCCACCAAACATCAATAGGTATTAACTGTGAAGCTCTACGACCTGCCCCCCTCCCCCAATGCCCGTCGAGTACGAATTTTTATTGCGGAAAAAGGACTGGAAATTCCAATAGTTCCAGTAAACATGATGACAGGAGAAAACCAGTCGGAGGACTACCTGGCAAAAAATCCTTTGGGGAAGATGCCGCTTCTGGAATTAGATGACGGTACCTGTATTGCGGAATCTGCAGCAATCTGCCGCTACCTGGAAGAAATGAATCCGAACCCTCCCTTGATGGGACGAAATCCACTAGAGAAAGCCCTGGTGGAGATGTGGCACCGCCGGATGGAGCTTGAATTCCTCATCCCTATGATCACCATCTTTCTTCATACTGGTGAAATGTGGAAAGACCGGGTCACTCAAATTCCCCAGGTGGCTGAAACGGGCATCCTTAACGTAAAGGAGCGCATGGAATGGCTGGATAGGGAATTGGATGGGAAAGAATTTATCACCGGCGAAGATTACACCGTAGCCGATATTGCCGCGCAGTGCGCCTTCGTTATGGGTAAGGCAGCCCTTGGTTTACGTATCGCAGAAGACCAGCTGAACCTGAGCAACTGGTTTACACGAGTATCCTCTCGCCCTACTGCCAGGGCTTAACCATTACGTGAGGATGCAGAACTGATTGGATCACCGCCAGCGCTGACCCTATTGAAGTCATATCCGACTGCGAAAGAGATGAGGTTTTTATCGCTTTAAGGAACCTATGAAAAAGTCAGAAAACTTAATTGGACCAAACCCATGAGCAAATCACTTATTGCTATGACAGCGAGCATAATTATTGGTCTCGGCATCTTGGCTTTTCTCTTTCTCGATTCAAATGTAGATAGCTCTAACGGTGATCAGACAGGTCCAGCAAGGACAGCAGCAACAGGTGACGTTTCAGGCTTCTCTGGCAAGGTAGTGAGTGCCGCTGGTTCCCTAGTTATTGGCGGAGAAGTTTTTGATCCAGGCCACCCCGTGGTAGGAGCAACTGTCTACCTAGTACCAACTACGGCTATGGATTTCAGTACACAAATGACCGCTAGCGCCATTTATGAGGCACCGTATCCTGCGGAGGCCTACGATGAACCCCTGGAGGATGCCATTCGACTAAAGGGCACAGAATTTCTGCAAGCCACGACGGACGCCATGGGGAATTTCACCATCGAGATACCGCTGGACGGCAATTATTTTGTGCATGTAACACCGGCTGCAGACGACGAGGAGCATCTGCCGGGTGGGGACAAAAGTCGCCTGGCCTACCCCTCAGGACAATTGCGCGATAAATCGATGACCATCGAAGTATCAAGCAGCCCTTCAGCAACTGCCCACGCTGTTGGCAGCACTACCTGTATTGCATGCCACCAAGACGAGCGTCACTGGCAACAGACCGGCCACAAGATCGCATGGACTGCACCCGGCGCTCCTGGGCCCATGCAGGACTTCTCCAGGTTCCCGGAATTTTTCTCGGCACTTGATTTCTACATTGAGACAGACAGCTACCGCAATGGCACACACCTTGAGTTAGGAGACTACGATCCGGGCAGGGGCAACGACAAATTTAAGCTGAGAATCGCAGGCGATTCTCGGCTGCCGATTGATGCGGTATTTGCCGATGTGTATCTGTGGCAGGAACGAACAGAAGACGCTGATGGTAGCTACTACATCACCCTGTCCAATCGACTCAATCCAGAAGATCCTAATAGCCCCGCCCATCTGGAAGTAAAACTTCTTTATGGCGGAGCGGTTCACGATCAGAGGTATATTGTTGCTGCTCCGGCAAGCCTGGGCAACAGGCCAGGTTGGTATACCCTGCTACGTTATAACCTCAGCGGCAGTGACAGCAGATTGAATCGACAGCGGCGGGTCTGGCACGACTACAAGTTTTACCTATGGTGGAACGCGGGAGAAGATTACAGGTATGGAACAATAGATGATGTTATCGAAGCGCCTCCAGTCAACCAGAATACTATCCAGACCATGTGCGCGAGTTGTCATTTCACCGGCTGGGAACGATATCTTGACGAGTCCAGTGGTCAATTCCTCGCCCGGGCTGTTAACGACGTCAACGGCGCTATTAACATTGACGACGACCCCGAGATGGATGAGATCAATATCGGCTGTGAAAGATGTCATGGTCCCGGTTCAGAGCACGTAGCCAATGCAGGCAAAAGCCGATTTATCGTCAACCCCAAACTGCTCTCGGCCGAAAGGTCCAGTGTTGTGTGTGGCAGATGCCATGACAGACGACAGGGATACGGCGGGGAAATTATAGGCTATACCCAGGCACTCAGTCTGGAAGGAGAACTGGCGAGGCCAGGAATCAGCCGACACGAATTAATTACCAGGTTCACCGATCCAATCAAGAAAGGTCCCACCATGCGCGGTGTTGGAAAAGAATTCAACATCTGGCCTGACGATATCCACTCTAGCAAACCGCATCAACAATACTCGGATTTTATAAAGTCAAAAATGTACAGAAATGACCGTCTGCTGGTTAGCTGTTCGGACTGCCATGACCTGCACGGCGATACGCCAAATTCCCGGTGGCTAATTCACGACCAGAATGACTCCGGTTCTCCCTTGTGCCAACGCTGTCACGCCGTAGATATAAACGACCATATGCTGAGCAAGCTGGGGTCCACAATGAAGGGACATATTACCCGCTGTATAGATTGCCACATGGCTCCCACAGCCAATACCGGCGGTATCGCTGGGGACTACGGCAGGTTTATTCAGACTCCGCCTTATGCGGATGCAGCGGAGGAGGAGCGTAATGCGTACTGGGAGGGTCCGATGCGCTCCCATGTGTTCGATGTGCCATTCAAGACTAATGTAATGGTAAGAGGAGTGGAGCCAGGACAGGCGATGCCTATACCATACACAAACTCCTGCGGAGTGTGCCACAAGGTAGATGAGCTACCGTTTAAGTAGATTTGTTACCATAAATAAAAAAGTGTCCGGCTGGTAAGAAAACATCTGAAATCGCCACATGAAGTATTCCAATAAATCCGGGAACATAACAATCTCCCTCATGCGAGCGCACGGGCTGGCACTGGTTTGCCTGTTGTTACTGGTTCCGGTAAAGGTCTGGGCATACCGACCCTTTGCCTCCACCGACGCAGATGTGGTTGCCGCCAATGAACTGGAAATAGAGCTCGGCTACTTCAACTGGGAGCGCGCTAGCGGTGAAAACAGTTATGTCACACCACAACTCGTATTCAATTACGGCCTGACGAATACGCTGGAGTTGATTGCCGAATTCGACCTGGAACACGATCTGGAAGGGAAGAGCCAACCAGTAGATCCTGGATTATTCCTGAAGAAAGTGTTCAAAGCAGGGGTTCTTCAAGACAGAGAAGGAGTCAGCTTTGCGCTCGAAGCCGGATTACTGTTGCCATCGGCGGTGTCGGGAGAAAATAGCACCGGATTTGAAGCGATTGGAATTCTCAGTGGAAGTCTCTCCAGTTTCACCTGGCACCTGAACCTTGGTGGTGGAGTGGATCGCATCGACCACAGTAACTTTGGCGTGTGGGGTGTGATTCTGGAACATCCGGTGACGCCTAACCTGAGATTCGTGGCGGAGTTCAACGGTGAGAAATTGAAGAATGAAGCAGCTGACAACTCGGGTCTGTTGGGCGTGATCTGGGAACCTTCTTCTTTACCCGGACTGGCAGTAGATGTTGGGATCCGCCGCGGCGCCACTGACGAAGCGTCCGACTGGGGGGCTACATTGGGTCTGAGCTTCAGCTTTTGACTGAATAACGGGAGAGCTTTGTAAATCGAAATTCTCTATTGAAACATGACCCTCCTATTCTTATCGTTTGTGTACAGTGGCAATACAGAAAGACGTATTATTTCCTGAATTTACCCAAATTAATCTCTTCTTAATCAGAACTTAATATTTCCATACTACTCTCTCCTCATCTAAATATTTATTGGATTGAAGAAATTTTGAAAATTAGGTATTAAGCTGCATCACTTTATACCGACAAAGGTACGGGCAAGAATTTCAAAAGAATCACGAGGAGACTTTTTCTCATTAACACGGAACGAAATAGCAGGAAATTTGTTTGCGCTCTGTCCACGCTGCTGCTGGTAATAGTAAGTACCGGCAGCAGTGCGCAATCTGAATTCGAACTTTATGGCCGAGCTGACATTTCGGTGAACCGCGTCAATATGGATACCCTCCTGCAGCAGCCCAAGGAATGGCAGCTAAACGGCAACGCCTCTCGAATCGGATTCAGGGGAAGCTATCAACTAACTGACGCTATCGAATTAATCTATCAGGTCGAATCTGAAATCAACTTTGACGATGACTACAGCCTCGCTGCCCGAGGTAAGGATACTGTCGAACAACGCAATACCTTTGCCGGGATTCAAGGAAACTTTGGCCGAATCATCGCAGGCAGGCATGATACTCCAATCAAGATCGCCGGTAGGGAAGTAGATCGCTTTAACGATCAGGTCCTGGCCGATGTAACAAGCTTCCTTGAAGGCGAAGATCGGGTAAGCGACCTGATCATGTACACAACGCCAATCTGGATGGGATTTTCCGCCACTGCAGTAATAATTACTGAAGAAGATTCCAGCAAAAACCCCAGGGATAGCGGCCTTGGCGATGGGTCATCAATGTCCCTCAACTACTCCAATGACTATGTGACAGCGGCAATTGCCATCAATGACAATATCGACAAGCAGGATATTACCCGCTTGATGACGAACTTCTACGTCGGCTCTACCGAAGTTGGCTTCATTTGGCAGCGGGCAGAGCGCGTCGATATCTCGGCAGAAGAAAAATCATGGTTTGTAAGCGCGGAACACAGAATCAATCCTCGCTGGCGTATAAAAGGTCAGTACGGAAAAACCGACTACAGCCACTTTGCCAACGAAGATCAGCAGCTAGCGCTTGGCTTGGATCGTATTATCAATAGCAATGTCTTCCTTTTTGTCAATTACGTTGAGGTCGATCGGGATAAGACCCTGGATTCTTATACTGATTCTAGTATCGCCATCGGATTTCAAATCAGATTCCGATTTTAACGCCTACACATCTGAATCTGCTTTCCCTTTTCAGTTGAGAATTCGATACACCTTCTAAATCAATTCAGTACAAACGCCGCTATCAAGATTCAAATACCGCAATATTAATCTGTCCTTCCAGGCCCGATGTGCGATCACCGCTAATGGCTTGATATTCAGCCGATTGGGCCATTTGTAGCAAGGCTCGCGAGTTTGGATAGCGGACCATAGCAATCCTGTCCCACTCCGCGCCTCCAATAAATGTGGTCTTGCATTCGCCAGAAAATATGATTTCAGCGCCAATATCGCTGAGAATTTTCTCGACGTTGCGACCGTACTCTCCATAATCCGCAGCGCCCGCACCCCCATCCCTGAACTTAAGCAGATTTACCATAACAACCGGTTGGTCGGGTAACTGCATGAATGCCTGAGCCTGCTCCGGAGTCGGACCCATAGCATTCAAGCCCAACACCTGTGCATTCACCATTTTGCTCCCACCGAACATTGTAGCCAGCGCTGTCAGACCTGCCGCGACACCAGTGGAAGCCATAAAATCGCGTCTTGTTTTGTTGTCCATTGAATCTCTCATATCGTGCCTCATGTAGCTAGTTCATGAATTTCCCAAGTGGGTGTAAGTTGTAACAGCATTATTGTCAACATTACGGGACAAAAAAAGGCTTACATTCCTGCAAGCCTGTCTATTGCCACCGTTAAATTTGCGAGATTAGCAGTTCAACGTAATACGTTCGTGTCTATGTTTTCACGAGCCGAGCGCGCTATGTTGTCACGTTGGTTCACAGTCAAACATACTAACTGACGAATATTGGAACCGATCACCTCCTCTCGTTCGCAGATTATTTTTTCACCTTCAGAACTAACGGTCGCATTATAGGCATCGGCATCCCGTTGACTTCGAAATCTTGGGATTCCATCATTATTCGTGCCTTCGCAACCACTCAGGATAACTATAAATCCTAGCGTAACTATAATACTTTTCATCTCTTTACCTCTTAAAAACTAGAGCCGGCGCGTCCCCAAAACTCCCAATCCGCCGCGAATATACCACTTTGTATGAAAATTTGGTATTTGACACCACTAACACCCTTATTTTTAAGTTAAACAGCAGTTAGAAAAAACCCATGGTAAGCTTAGTGTGATCATGCTGCCTTAATATCAGAGTAGCTCAACATATCAAATTCTGTCAGTTATGGAAGCTATCAGGTGCCTCTATCGATTTCTGCGCTGAGGAGTCCGAAAGATGAAAAAACTAAATATAATTACAGCAACAAGCTTTGCCATTTCTATTTTAATACTGTGCCTACCGTTCAACAGCTACTCTCAGCTTGGCGGTGTAGAAAATGGCCAGTGGCGATACCTGGGGGGTGACGCCGGACACACGCGAGCAGCTCCCCAACTGGACCAGATAAATTCTTCCAATTTCGCAGATCTGGAAGTCGCCTGGATCTGGCGTGGGAATAATTTCAGCGCCTCCGAGGAGTATACCTTCAGATCCACTCCAATTTTTGTCGATGGCATTCTTTATACCGTCGTTGGCCAACGCCGGCAGCTGGTTGCCATAGAAGCTGCCACGGGTGAAACGCTCTGGACATTTCGGGAGCCAGAAACAATGCGATACCTGCGCTCGCCGCGGACCGACTTTGGGAAGGGTGTTGCCTATGCAGAAGTTGATGGTCAAGGCGTTGTCTTTTTCACATCACCCGCATTCTTCCTCTGGGCACTGGATGCAAACTCGGGACGCCCTCTGGCTAATTGGGGCTCACCGACCGGCGTGGAAGAGTTCTCAGAGACCGGCGTTGTGGATCTCATTCCCGATCTGGTCAGCGACTGGCAGCGTTGGATAGATTGGGATCAGCCCTATGACCCAGACCATGGTATTCCGCGACAGTTGGGTATGGTTACTGCATCATCTCCACCCATCGTAGTCAACGGCGTCATTGTGGTGCTTGTTGGTCATGAGCCTAGCTATGACCAGACCCGCATCGAGAATGTGCCCGGTGACATCATGGGCTACGATTCAAGAACCGGGAAACAGCTGTGGAAGTTTCATGTCATTCCACGCCCTGGTGAGTTCGGTCATGAAACCTGGGAGAACGATGCCTGGCAGTGGTCGGGTGATATGTCCTCCTGGGCACCCGCCTCTGCAGACCCGGAACTTGGATTAGTCTACATTGTGACAAATGCGTCAACAGTGCAGTCCTATACCGGACAACGCCCTGGTCATAACCTTTTTGGTGGTAGTGTGCTGGCACTGGATGTACAAACTGGTGAGCGCAAATGGCATTTCCAGATTCATCACAGTGACCAATGGAACTATGATATCCCCACCGCTCCTATATTGATGGATCTTACAGTCGACGGACAACGGATACCCGCACTGATCCAAAACACAAAACAGGGCCTGGTCTTTGCATTCAATCGCGAGACTGGTGAGCCAATCTGGCCTATTGAAGAACGCTCTGTCATGCAGACCCAGGTACCGGGCAACTACACTTCCACGACACAGCCTTACCCAACGCGCCCGGAGCCCCTGGACCGGATTGTTATAGATGGCATTACCGAAGACTTCATGCTCGACTATACACCGGAACTAAAAGTGCAGGCGAGAGAGGTACTTGGCGAGTTTCTTGTGGGTGGACTTTACATGCCTCCGCTACCATATCCCCACGCCAACCCCTACCGCAATGTGGTGGGTTGCGTAGGTGGGCTCAACATATACCATCCGCCCGTTGCGGATCCAACCACCGGTATTATGTATGCTTCCCACCGACGCAACTGCAGCGCTCCAAGCTTTATGGAACCCACCAACGGAGTCGACGAGGAGCGCGGCCTGCCAGGCCTATCGGCCGAAGCCTGGCGCGGGCGCGAGCGTCATACCCCTACCACTGGCTCAACGGTTGCAGCTTGGGCACCGGGTCGTTCGCGAGAATTTTTACCCCTTATCGACCGTTTGCCTGTTTATAAGCCTCTCTTCCAGGGACTCGCTGCTTTCGATATGAACACCGGTGAAAAACTCTGGGACATCCCGATTGGGAAGTCGCCAGCAAACATCGCAGACCATCCGTTACTGCAGGGTATAGACACATCCGATACTGGCGGCACCGGCCACTCTATCCAGATGTTAATGGGAGATCTGCTGGTGCAGACCACGGAAGATCTGAGAGGCGATACGGAACTGAACGAAAACGGCATGCCAATGCTGCATGCTCGCGACAAGCGGTCGGGAGAAATTCTGGCCAGCGCCGAACTCCCGATACCTGGCCAGTATGGAATGATGACCTACATGCATGAAGGAGTGCAGTATATCGTTGTACAGTCAGGAAGCGTCAAACGGCGACAACCTAGCGCGTTGGTCGCCCTCAGACTCCCTTAAAAAGGACTGCACTTATTTAAGAACATGACGCTCCAGCATACGCCGGCGTACAACTGCCCCGTAAACATTTCCATTAGCATCAACGCCAACTCCCTCTGCACCGGAATGATCATCCCGCAGAGGTTCCACGTCCTCGATGAACGCCAAGACCGTGCCATCAATAGCCGATCCGACTCGGATACCTTTCATGATACCCCGTAACTCGTTGGCTCCTGTATCCGGACCTGACTCGGAATCCGCTACATAGATCATATCTTCAGGCGTGATAAAAATTCCGCTAGGCCTCCCAAACTGACGCCACTCATCAATGAACTCTCCCTCCTGTGTAAAAATCTGGATACGATTATTTTCCCGATCACCGACAAAGAGTCTTCCTTGAGAATCCATGGCTATCGTATGGGGCTCGCTCAGTTCACCCGGCCCAGAACCTTTGCTACCCCACTCTCTGATATAGGAACCGTCACTAGCAAAGTGAACAATCCGATTATTCAATCCACGTCGATGACTTTCTGCCACAAAAATGTCGCCGTCATTAGGATCCACAACAATATCGTTAGGGGAATGCAGCAGATCCGTTCCTGAACCGCCAATACCCTTCTTTCCCAGAGTAAGCAAAATGTCTCCCTCAGGGCTGAACTTGAATACTTGGTGACCGATTTCTCCGTTACCCTGAGCATCCGTTACCCAAAGACTTCCTTCATGATCGACCGTCGCGCCATGAGGGAAAATAAATAATCCGGCGCCGAAGCTGCCTAGCAAGTTACCTTCATAGTCAAATTTCAGAATCGGAGGTTCAATACGCCCTTCACAGGAATTTTCAAAGCAACGATGAATGACATAAATGAAGCGCCCGTCCGGAGAAGGCTCCACTGCCGTCACTGCCGCCCAGGAAGCGGTGCCATCAGGCAGTTCCCCCCAGGTCCGTTGCGTTTCGTAAGGCTGGGGTAAATCATTGCGCACGCCGTGGACTTCAGACACGGGAGATTGTGCATAATTCCAGGAATTCGTGATCAGCACCAACCCTGTTGACAGAATTTGTAAAATTTTATGGATAGCCATTGAATACCCCGCCTCTCCTTTTCAATCCGGTGGCACAGCCTGATATCCTATCATTCCAAAAATCAACATCCTATCTGAAACAGGCTAGAACCTGATCCTGTCTAATTTACTTGACTCAATGCTAACCTCACAGTTAAATCGGACAGGGCCAAGTGCAAAACCAGTTCTTTATGCAGCTATTTTGCCTGGGTAGATATTTTTCAACCGCAAGAGCGAGCAAATCATGAAAAACACAATTCGCTTACTGGGATCAACTGCAGCCTTGCTTTGCTCCATGCTTGCCCATGCACAGAATGATGAAGAACCGGTAACCTACAACGGTGAGGCTGGCCGAGTCATTAATGAGAATTGTGTAGTCTGTCATCGCGAAGGCGGTATTGGTCCAATGCAGTTCGAAACCTATGATCAGGTTCGTCCCTGGGCTCCCCTTATCCAGATTATGGTCGCTAATCGCGAAATGCCCCCCTACGCATACGACCATGGTATCGGTATCCAAAATCTGCAGGGAGATTGGCGACTCGAACAGGAGCAGATAGACACCATAGTCGCCTGGGTTAACCAAGGTGCCCCGCTGGGTAACCCGGACAACTTTTTGCCACCACCTCAACTCAATGACCCCAGCGAATGGAATTTCGTGGATGAACTCGGTGAACCCAATCTGGTGATTCCTTCGATACCAATCGACATTCCTGCCAACGGCAATGACCTATGGAGCACTCATTACGTACCGAGCGGTGTTACCCGGAATCGTTGTATTAGGGCTATCCAGGTAAAACCAAAAGGCGAAGCGAAATCGGTTGTTCATCATGCCAATTCCTCCATTGAAATATATGACGAAGAAGGCCAACTGGATCGTTATGGGATGCTTACTGAATACGCTATGGGAAAATGGGGCGAGTTAGTTCCAAAAGACGTGTGTCGCACATTTCCGCAAAACTCAGTTATTCGCTGGGGCATCCACATGTATCCCGGTGGACTTGGAACAACCGCACCAGGCACGATTATTAAAGACAATGTGGTAGAGATCGGCCTATGGTTACACCCTGAGGGTTATGAAAAAGAAGTTGCTTATACCCAGGATCTCAAGCAATACAGCATACAATTCCAACGCAGTGAACGTGAAGCAAAATTAGTTATTCCACCTAATGGATACCAAATGACCCAGGGATTTCATTCCTTCGACCACCCAGTGCGCATAGACAGTTTTCAGCCTCATGGGCATTTGCGCATGGTAGCGGCGTCACTGGAAATTTTTTACCCGAAAACGGGTCGTACTGAGGCTATTAGCCAGATCTCCAATTGGAGTGCGACCTGGCACCACAGCCATATATATGAACCCGATATGGCACCTTTGGTACCAACAGGAGCAGTGCTTGTTTTAAAGCAGTGGTATGACAATACTGCAGCTAATCCGAACAACCCAGACCCAGACCAGTGGGTATTCGGTGGTAATCGTACCGCTGACGAAATGACCCATGCCTGGCTGGCGATCACCCACCTGGACGAGGCAGGCTACCAAAAGCAACTCAAAAAGCGAAAAGAACAAGAGTCCCCTTCATTATCTGGTACAGTTAGTCCCTAAGCGGTATTTACAGCGATCTAATACCTTTTTTTCGCGTCGAAATCCGATGCAGTTACTTTATAGCAGCCCTTCATAGTGATAGTCTGGGCAAATAATTTCCAAAGATCAGCTTCAAAGCTATGCAATCTTTTTTGAATCCGGGAAACATGCAATGAAATCAATAGTTAAGTCCCTTGTGATTACACCCATTATCTTGCTAGCGGTGCCCTCAATTGGATTCGGCCAGACCGATGAAATTACCTTTCATAGGGACATACAGCCCATTCTGCAACGCAGTTGCCAGAACTGTCATCGGGTCGGTGGTGCCGGTCCCATGCCGCTGGTAACCTACGACGAAGTGGCTCCTTTTGCTGGGCTAATTGAATACAAAACCGGCCTGCGTGACCGTGCCGGCACGATGCCCCCATGGTATGTCGAAAAGGATATCGGCATACAGGATTTTAAGGCCGATGTATCGCTAAGCGACGAAGAAATCGCTGCAATTTCAACCTGGGCACGCAACGGCGTTCCTGAAGGCGATTCTGCTGACGCGCCTGAACCGTTGGTATTCGATGACAGCATTAAATGGCGCGCCGGAGAACCGGACTTTGTAGTTAAATTGGCAGAAACCACTAAGCTCGCCGGTACATCTGATTGGTGGGGCGAAATCGAGTCCGTGCCCACGGGCATGACCGAGGACCGCTATGTGAAGTCGGTTGAGATTGTTGAGGTCAATGACGTCGATACCACAAAAGCTGCTGGCACCGTTGGTGGCCGCTATATTTTCCATCATATGCTATGGGGTGCCGGTCAAGTTGATGAAGATGGCAGGTTGGCGCGAGGACTCGAGGCCCCATGGCCCGTTCACGAAGTTGGCAGAAACGCGGATATTTTTGACGAGGATGCTGGCCGTCTATTAAAAGCTGACTCGTGGATCTATTCAGATTCCGTTCACCTGCACGCGAATGGTGTAGATACCACGGGGCATCTCGAAATTGGATTTCGTTTTCACCCCAGAGACTATCAGCCTAAGTACAGGCAAAGCTTTGTAGTAACAGGAAATTCGGTGGACATCAGCGTTGTTCCTAACCAGGATCAACAGGAGCTGCATGCCTATACCGCTCTAAGACAACACACCAAAATTATCTCCTTCGAACCACACTTGCATGCCCCGGGAGAAAGAATGTGCCTGGAAATGATCTGGGGACACCAACGCGAGACGCTTTCCTGTGTGGGGTATGACCACAACTGGGTTCGCACCTACCAGTTTGCTGACCATGCCCAACCCCTCATACCGGCCGGCGCCATACTTCACATCACCGGATATATGAACAATACTGAGAACAATGCCAATATCCCCGACCCAAGAAACTGGCAAGGTTCAGGCAACGCTTCCACATCGAACATGTTTCTAGACCTGGGTCTGAAAGTTAGTCTAACTGAAGAACAATTTCTGGAAGAAATGGAAGAACGTCGCCAGGCATTAAACCTTGGCCGAAATGATTATGTAATTGGTTGCCCCTTGTGCACTGTTCCACTGGTTGCACCTTCTGGCGCTGAGGACTAATGTAAGCGACTTCCGGTTCAGCTTTCAACTATTAGCTTACTAACAGTGAACAAAATGCATTTAAAATCGTTCTGCAAGTACCGAGCTCTGGTTCTGTCAATGTTGATATTTCTCGTGCACTCTAACGGGCTGGCTCAATTGACTTACACTAAGGGTCAACCGGTTTATCCAGCTTTTGAAGGCTGGCGGGAAAATCCTGACGGTACAATTAACTTTATGTTCGGATACTTCAACGAAAACTGGGACGAGCAGCCTTTCATATCGGTCGGTGAGAATAATTACTTCACACCCGGTGATGCCGATAGAGGCCAACCTACCAAGTTCTTTCCGCGACGTAACCGCTGGGTGTTCGAAGTGACTGTACCTGGCGACTGGGGTGACCGTGAATTGGTTTGGACACTAAACGTAAATGGCTCCGAAACGCAAGCATATGCCACGCTCAATCCCAGCTATGTCGTTAGTAATATGTTCATCGCCTCTGAGACCGGCTCCCTGAGTATTGGTACCAGCAACCCGGAAATTCGGGCGAATAAACCTCCGGTGCTGACCGTGCAGGGAGATGAAGTCCGTTCTGTGCGTGTTGGCGAGCCTCTCACTATCGTGAGTCAAGTTGCAGATGACGGTATTCCTCGCTCGAGGATGACATCGACCATTCCAACGGATATGCTGCAACGGCGCATTTTTTCTCCGCCATTTAAACCTACTGTAAACAAAATTAATGCGCTCTTTGTAAGCTGGAATGTGTATCGGGGCCAAGGGATGGTGACCTTTGATCCTCCACAAACCAAGGTGTGGGAAGATACCCGGGCCGGCGGGAATTCTCCCTGGGGTGTCCATTGGCGACCACCAAAGATTCCTGAAGATGGCACGATCGAAGTCACCGCAACTTTCAGTAAACCTGGTACCTATACTTTATGGGGACGCGCTGATGATGGCGGCCTTTATCATGACGCCTATATCACAGTTGACGTCAATCCCTGACCCAAAAACAATACAGTTACTTTCCGAAAAGAATGCAATTCTCTTGAATTGCATTTTTTTTTGCGGTCGAGACATAGCAATAAGGAACACCACTGTGGTTATATTCATCGTGCCTAACCCGAGTTGGATTTACACAGCATCCATCAAAAGGCTTAAATGTAACGAGATCAGAGCAAATGTTTGACCACAAGATGATTAACTACGAAGAAACCTGTGCTTCTTTCGAATGGGAGCGACCGGACTACTATAATTTTGCCTGCAACGTGATTGATCAATGGGCTGACCACAATCCCCAAAAACAAGCTCTGTTCTGGGTGGATGACACAGGCAAAGAAGATAGCCGGACCTTTCAGCAAATCTCATCGAATTCCAAAAGGCTCTGCAACTCTCTAACCGAAGCAGGGGTAAAGCGCGGCGACACGATAATATTGATTTTGGGTCGTGAAATTAGTTGGTGGGAAGTATTCACTGCTGCTCTTCGCATGGGCGCCGTGATCTCTCCTGGTACTACGCAGCTATCAAGCAAGGATATTGAGTACCGCATCCAGGCAGCAGCAGCAACCTGCATTGTGACCAATTCGGCCAATAGTGAAAAAGTAGAAAAAATTACACAAAATTGCCCTACATTAACCACTAAATTGCTTACCGATGGAACAAAAAAGGGTTGGATAAATTACCAGGAGGCCCTAGCCCGATTCGATGACAATTTCTCCACAACTCATACCAAGGCCAATGAAGAAGCTATGTGCTACTTCACTTCGGGCACCACCGGTTATCCCAAGATGACCATCCATACCCACAGCTACGCCATAGGCCATCAGCCCACAGGGCGATATTGGCTAAACCTTAACGAGAATGACCTCCACTGGAATATCAGTGATACGGGGTGGGCCAAAGCTGCATGGAGCAGTTATTTCGGTCCTTGGATATGTGGCGCTTCCCTTTTCATTCACAATAGCGCCGGCTTCGATGCTGGGCAAACTCTCCAACTATTAGAAAAATATCCAATTACTACTATGTGTGGCGCACCGACCATCTACCGCATGTTGGTTCTGGAAGACCTTTCTAAATACGATTTCTCTTGCCTCCGACATTGCGTTGGTGCAGGGGAGCCGCTTAATCCGGAAATTATCGAAATCTGGCGAAATGCTACAAGTATCACGATTCGTGACGGCTACGGCCAAACTGAAACAGCGATTCTTTGCGGTAGTTTTCCGGGCATAGAGCCACGTTTCGGTTCTATGGGCAAACCGGCCCCTGGCGTCAAGCTTGCTGTTATCGATTGTGACGGTAATGAAGTTACTGCAAACACCGAGGGTGATATTGCGGTTAAAGTTCAACCAGAGGCACCTCAGGGGATGTTCAAAGAATACAAGAGTGACCCAGAGAGAACGGCAGATACTCGACAGGGGCCATGGTATATTACGGGCGACAGAGCATATGTCGATGACGACGGTTATTTCTGGTTCGTTTCCAGGGCTGATGACGTGATTCTGTCTGCTGGCTATCGAATAGGACCTTTCGAGGTGGAAAGTGCTTTAATCGAACATCCTGCCGTAGCTGAATCAGCCGTAGTATCAAGCCCTGATGAAACAAGGGGAGAGGTAGTTAAAGCCTTCGTGGTACTGGTTCCCGACTATGACGCATCTGATAAACTAGCAAAAGAATTGCAGGACCATGTAAAGAGGGTTACAGCACCCTACAAATATCCTAGAAAGCTGGAATTTGTAGATGCACTTCCAAAAACAGTAAGTGGCAAGATCCGACGAATCGAACTCCGGGAACGGGAATGGGGGCAAACCTAATGAGAATAATCTATGCGTTAATAATTGTAATGATACCCACATTGATCGTGGCTCAGGGCAGAGATACGTGGAGATGTGCAAGCATCGATCTTAATGGTTATAGCTGGAATGGATCAACATGGGAGCGACAGGGTTTCGAGAATCGTTCGTGGAGATTTACCTTTGACGGGAACGCTTCGAGGCAAACCATTGATGGCCAGCGAGTGGACTTTAATTGCA
>JAKUTG010000030.1:0-14811 GCA_022447905.1 Pseudomonadales bacterium
TGGCCTACTCTGTGCATATAGAAATCCTTGTAAGCCTCACTCTTGATAAGCTGTGTAGGCCGGCCTTTAAGAAGCCCCAGCTTTACTAGCCCCTCTGTGATTACCTTAACGGATGCATTGTGAGGTGCATCCCAAGAGGCTCCAGGTCTGACCGCTTCAATTGCCACCTTCTGTGCCTTTAAGACAATCTCGTAAATGGCCCTCTGCTCGGCACTAAATTTGCCATTGGCAGGAAAAGTTCGCGTAATATCAGAAGCATAGTACTCATACTCACAACCTGCGTCGATAAGTACCAGGTCTCCCTTTTTGATCTCGGCTTTATTGGAATCATAGTGTAGAATGCAAGCGTTGTCTCCTGATCCTACGATGGAGGCATAAGCTGGTGCTCGACTACCGTTGCGCGCAAAGGCATAAAGCAATTGCGCTTCTAGCTCGTACTCGTTTAAGCCAGGTTTACAGCTGGCCATGGCACGCTTATGCCCTTCGGCCGAGATTTTTGCAGCATGCCTCATTAACTTAATTTCAGCGGGACTCTTGATCAATCGTAATTCATGCAGCAGGTTATCAAGCAATAAAAATTCGCTCGGAGAATAGGCGTTGAACCTGGGCATGTTGCGAATCACTTTTACCCATTCCATAACTCGGGCATCAAACTTTTTGCTTTTGCCTATCGAATAGTAAACATGATCACGCCCTGCTATTAGCTCGGGAAGTACCTCGTCAATATTACGGATAGAGAGGGCTTCATCCACCCCCAACTCGTCAAAAGCTGCCTTTTGTCCGAGAATGATTCCGGTCCACAGTTCTTTCTGCTTGTCTTTCTCCTGACAAAACAATACCACCTCACCCTCCTTACGCCCCGGAATCAGAGCTAGCACAGCATTCCGCTCAGAGAAACCGGTCAGGTAGTAAAAGTCACTATTTTGTCGATACAAATATTCGGCGTCGTTATTGCGAACCTTCGGCGAAGCAGCAGCCAATAATGCAATACTGTTAGCCTTCATTAGGGTCATCAACTTTTTGCGGCGCTTCTGCATTTCCCGCTTGTGAATTGACATTAAGCTGTCTCGTAAGCTGGATTAATCAAGCAAACAAGCATATAGGTGTCTTAAAGTGGAACCAAGCCCCAATTTTTATCATTCAATTATTGACCCACTTTCAGCGCGGCTCTATAGTTACGGAACTGTTAATGTAAATCCTAAACTTGTGCCAATAGTCCCCTAGGGAAATTGGAATTTAAATAGACACTAAAAGAAAGCCAAGCTGCTAAAAATACAGAAAAAATGAGCGAAGACCTGTTCGAATCTTTGAATGAAAAAGCCGATAACCTGATAGCGCTATGCGCTGAAATGAAGCGTGAAAATCAGATACTTAAGGCCGACACGAATTCCTTGCAGAGCCAACGCAGGCAATTGCTGGAAAAAAACAAACAAGCGAAGTCCAAATTGGAATCGATCCTCGTTCAATTAAAGGCTATGGATCAATCCTGAAGACTTCTTCAGTTAAACCCTGGACGGATCATCATGAACGAACAAAGCTCTGCCGTGCAAGTCAAAATTCTGGATAAGGAGTACCAGGTAAATTGCCCACCCGCCGATCAGGAAGCGTTGATGAAATCAGCGAAGCACCTAGATGAGAATATGCGTAAGATCAAGGGGCGGGGCAATATTCACGGTGCTGAAAAAATCGCGGTAATGGCTGCGCTGAATATCACTCACGACATGCTCAAGAAAAACCACGTCATCACCGAGGCCCGCCACACGACAGCCCAACAAGTGAAGGATATAGAAGACAAGATAGATATAGCATTGGCCACCAACTGCCAGCTGGAAATCTAAAAATTTACAAAAACTATTCTCGTTACCGATTTCGGTCTTTTCGCAATCACGCCGAATACAATTCCAAAATAGCTATCACACCATTTCAGCTAGTCAAATTAATTTCCTGGTTTGTTCCCGATTTGCGACATATTTTCACGTCCCCATGGCTTTCCTCGTCACATATCGCGATATATACTTAGCCCCAGAGTTCCCTAGAACATTTGCCAATCAAAAGTGTTCTTGAGCCGATATCGTAATAACCGGAGGCAACTCGACAGATGTTGTTGTGCATGTCCGCAAGCCGGAAAGCCTTATGCATCGCGGGAGCCACCACCTGAACCTTTGGGTTCAGGGCAAGTTTGATAGCTGTGTTCCGGGGGACTTGACTCATAACCAGTGGTTTCTGTCTTAATCTCATTATGATTGAAGAAGAACGCCGCAATCTACGTTATACACTTCGGCAAGCTAGAAGAAAGCTGACGGAGGTCCAGCAGGCCAGGGCCGCTGACAACCTGCGTGAACTGGTAACTAATCAGGATTTCTATCGCAAAGCCTTGCAAATTGCGTTCTACCAAAGTGTGGACGGTGAGATAGATCCTAAGCCGCTTATAAAACAAGCACTTAGCGAAGGTAAATCCTGTTGCCTGCCAACGATTCCCGACGAAAATTCTGAGCTTATTTCTTTCGCACGGTTCAATGAAGACACTGTTTTAAGGAAAAACCGGTGGGGAATTTACGAGCCATCTGCTACCGAGGATAGTGTTTCACCCACTGAATTTGATTTAGTTTTCGTACCGCTGGTTGGATTCGATGCGGATTGCTTTCGTCTGGGTATGGGTAAGGGGTTCTATGACCGTACCTTCAGTTTCAAGATACTCAATCGCCAAAATCCACCGATGCTCATAGGCCTGGCGCACAAGTGTCAGTTAACTGAATCGCTTCCCTCGGCAAGCTGGGATGTGCGATTGGATGCGGTGATTACCTCTGAGAAAATATACCGCCCCGATGCTGCATAGGGCGGAACACTAAACTACTGCACTACCTATCCTTGGCGAAGCTTTCCTTTGTTGTTATTCTCGGAAGCCGTGTGGTCTCGACTGACCCTTTAGCTAGAAAAATTTAGGAGCTTGCTTACATCAAGGCGCTTTGCGCGACGCTACTGGCCAGTACACTTACGACAAATAACGTGATAACCACTGTTACCATATCCGGCTTCTTGTTCATCTTAATCCCCGGTACTAATTTAATGCACAAGTGCCTTAGCGGCTCCATTTTTCAAAGCTTTAATGTTAATTTTCCCTAAAAAACAATGTAATACTGAAGATAGTTAATGTGTACTTAATGTAGATTTGTTGTTGCTTTTGAAAAACTGATCTTTATAATACTGTATATATATACAGTATTAATATTATTGGTTTTCGAAATGACAATAATCAGAACTCCCTCGAATACGCCACAGCCCTCGGCTGACCAGGGCTACAATCATTCGGTCACGATTGAGAAACTGCTACACAGTAATCCTAAATTGTGGCGAGGCTGCGACATGGCGGGGCAGGGTTTTCGCGGTCAAAGCACTGGTTTTCCCCAACTAGACGATATTCTTCCCAGCCGCGGCTGGCCCCAGAGTGGATTAATCGAGGTTATTACTCCCTGCTGGGGCATAGGTGAACTGCAGTTACTTATTCCTCTCATGCGTTCAGTCGTTGAACAAGGCAAGTGGGTCCTGTGGATCACACCACCCCATATGCCATACGCCCCTGCCTTGGTGCAGGTAGGCGTAAATACTGATCAGATACTGGTGGTGAAACGGGATACTTCCTGCAAAGATGCACTATGGAGCATGGAAAAAGCACTGCAAACCAGTAATTTTGGACTGGTACTAACTTGGCAAAATTGGTTACCAGGCAAGGTGCTGCGCCGCCTGCAGCTGGCTGCAGAGAATGGCAACACCCTAGGGGTATTCTTTAAACATCATGATAGTAAGTACTCACCATCTACAATACGCTTGAAAATAAAGGATTCCTTGGTTAGAAGCAATAATAAAGAGGCCAGTGATTTTTCTGAGACCGAAATTACCGTCATCAACGCTCGTGGCAACTTCCGCTCCCTAACCACCCGGGTCAATCTATACCAACCTAGCTAAGAGTCTGGAGTAGTTCCCTTGAAAAATCCAGACGACACAGACCAACTCTCTCCGTTCTCCGCATCGAAGAACAGCATCACGCAAATCTCCAGACTGCCAGGATCCACCAAGACTATAAAAAGTAAGGAATCCCCGAAGTGTAATAAAAAACAGGATAGTCTCTGGTATGCCCTCTATTTTCCCCAACTGGAGGAATTATCCGAGTCTCGACAAAAAAAGCTTCTTAGCGAGCTGGCAAGCGCGGTTCGGCAAGTCAGTTCTGAGATAAGCTTTCACTCGCACGCCCTGATCTGTGAAATCCGCAGCAGTCTGAAATACTTTGGCGGCATGGAACGAGTGCACGACAAATTGGCCCCTGTGCTCAATGCCCTGCTGCAACAAAGGGGGCTACCAGGTTATTTCCTCTACGCCGCCAGCCCTACTGTCACCGGTAGTCTGCTACTGGCAAGATCAGGCCGCAATGTCCTGGTTTATCAGAAAAATAGCCTGCGTTCGGCACTCGGTCGATTACCAACTGACGTATTACGACTGAGCAAGGAGCAAAATTGCCGCTTATACAACATGGGAGTACGGTACTTAAGAGATATCTGGCGGCTGCCAGCAAACGGACTACACACACGTTTCGGCGGTGACTTTGTCAACCTGCTCAACAAGGCGTTAGGCAAGGCACCTGAGCCAATCCACAATTACTTGCCACCACCGGCATTCTCTACAAGTTACGATCTCCCTTTCGAACTGGAAAATCTCGACCGTCTGTCGCCGGTGGTTGATGAGGTGGTGGCTCAACTCTGCGAATTCCTGCGCCACCGAGACCTCTGTATTAGCCACCTGTTATTCTCCCTCCAACATGAAAAACGGGATAATACAGAAGTGAACCTGGCCCTGCGTCGGCCCAATCGTTCACAAGAGCATCTGATTATGTTACTGGAAACTCACTTCAGCAACCTGATCATCCCTGCACCGGTGACCGGGGTAAAACTTAAGGTAAAAAAATTCAATGCTTTCATGGGCCGCAGCAATTCCCTGCTGGCGGAAGACAGACCAACATCAACCCATGGTAGCGAAAGCGACCTCGACCAGTTCGTGGAACAATTACATGCAAAACTGGCCGACAATTACCTGAAATGCATCAGAAGCGTGTCGGAGCATTGCCCAGAATACGCCAACCAGCAGCTAGACTATGGCGAACTTATTGGCAAGAGTTGCAATGGAGACGGACACAGGAAGGGCAAGGAGGAAGAGGCACAATGTGTTGCTTTGGCTCCCCGACCACTTTGGCTATTGCGGGAACCCAAGCAGCTGATACTCAGAAATAGCAAGCTCTACCATCGTAAAGCCGTGACTCTCATCAGTGGACCGGAACGCATCGAGACTTTCTGGTGGTCTGGCACCGATGTGTGCCGTGATTACTATGTAGCACGAGAAGCCAGTGGAAGCCGGCTATGGGTTTATCGCGAGCGCACTAGTGATAAAAACTGGTACCTGCATGGCTATTTCGCCTGAATGGAATTCATCGTATGCATGACTTAAAAAAGTAATACAATTCGGCATATCAGCGATTGGTATTGCGGGCCAGGAATTAGAGTATCGCGCCGACTAGGTAAAATCGCGTGATGACAATTCCATTGATCCTAGCCAGTGGCTAAGGTCTACCAGTTCGCGCGCAATGAGATGAATAACCCCATCACTTTTTTGCACATGACCCGCCACACCAAGCAATGTGGCTTGACGAACGATTGGCCGAAGCTTTTCACCCAGACTGGGCCACACTACCACATTGATAAATCCGCTCTCGTCCTCTAGGGTCAAAAAGATGACGCCTGCTGCAGTCGTGGGACGTTGCCGGCATGTCACCAGACCGGTGACCTTAACGTTGGCCTCATTATCAATAAGGGCGAGTTGACTAGCAGTGAATACCTGATAGTTGTTCAGGTGATCGCGGAAAAAGGCCAGGGGATGTCGGCGCAGAGTAAAACCGGTCGATGTGTAGTCACTGACGATGTTCTGTCCCTCGCTGGCCACCGGCAGAAGGACATCAACACCGAAATCATTGTCGGCAAACTCTGTATCAGCGAAGAAACTGAAAGATTGTATGTCTCTCCTTTGCCCATCCTTCTCTACCCCACTGGCCTGCCAGAACGCCTGATGGCGATCACCACTCAATCCTTTCAAAGCATCAGTAGCAGCCAGTGATTCTAGGTCTTTCTTATTGATACCACTGCGAAACACCAAGTCCCTTATGTTAATAAATACGCCAAACTGGCGGGCCTCGATAATGGCGTTTGCGCCCGGTTCTGACAAACCCTTGGCCAAGCAAAAGCCGATGCGCACTTCAGGCTCTAGTGTTAATCGGCTGTGCCTATCCGGTTTCCGGTAGCCCTCTGGGAACTCCAGCGTGCAATCGTAGAAACTAGAGTTCAATTCTATCGGCAGCACTTTTACACCATGACGCTCGGCGTCCTGGATGAGTTGTGCCGGCGCATAGAATCCCATGGGCTGGCTATTGAGCAATGCACAACAAAAGGCAGCTGGGTGGTAGCACTTCAACCAAGATGACACATAAGCTATCAAGGCAAAGCTGGCAGAATGGGATTCAGGGAAACCGTAATCACCGAAACCTTTTATTTGCTGGAACAGTTGTTCGGCAAATTTTTGTTCGTAGCCCCGCTCTAACATGCCTCGTACAAGCTTTTTATGATACGGTTCCAAACCGCCTTTACGTTTCCAAGCTGCCATGGCACGTCGCAGTTGATCTGCCTCACCACCACTGAAGCCTGCTGCCACCATAGCCAGCTGCATCACCTGCTCCTGGAAAATGGGGACCCCTAGGGTGCGTTCCAGCGCTTCTTTGATAGCATCACTGGGATACGTGACTGCCTCCCTACCTCTGCGTCGGTTAAGATAGGGATGTACCATGTTACCTTGAATAGGGCCAGGTCTCACAATTGCGATCTGAATCACTAAGTCGTAATAGTTTCTAGGTCTTAGACGCGGCAGCATACTCATCTGGGCCCGGGACTCGATCTGGAATACCCCTACCGTATCCGCCTCCCCCATCATGTCGTAGACCTTCGGATCTTCGGCGGGAATCTTCTGAATGGTCAACTGCTCGGCAGAGTAACTGCTAATGAGATCCAGACATTTCTGCACCGCTGTCAGCATACCCAGAGCCAACACATCGATCTTTAACAAACCTAAAGACTCCAGATCGTCCTTCTCCCACTGGATCACGGTACGATTCCTCATTGAGGCATTCTCAATCGGCACTAGGTGGGTGAGAGGGCCCTGACTGATGACGAAGCCACCTACGTGCTGGGACAAGTGCCGAGGAAACCCAGTAAGGGACTGGGCCAGGAATACCAATTTCTTGATATTCGGGTCAGAATAATCCACGTTGGCGTCGCTCAGTTGTTCTCTCAGGTCCTCCCCCCACCAGTAGATCGATTTGGCCAGATGATCCAGCTTTTCTTCATTCAGTCCTAGCGCCTTGCCGACATCCCTTATGGCACTGCGAGACCGGTAGGTAACCACAGTTGCCACGATGGCGGCGCGACTGCGCCCATACTTGTTATAGATATATTGAATGACTTCTTCGCGGCGGGTGTTTTCAAAATCCACATCTATATCTGGCGGCTCATTGCGCTCTTTGGAGATAAAACGCTCGAACAACACTTCCACCCGCGCTGGATCTACCTCAGTAATCCCCAAGCAGTAACACACAGCAGAGTTAGCAGCTGAACCGCGACCTTGGCAAAGAATGTGTTGACTGCGGGCAAAAACTACTAAGTCGTGCACAGTAAGAAAGTAGTGCTCGTAGCCCAGTTCCCTGATGAGCGCCAACTCGTGCTCAATAATATTGCGCACTTTGGGAGTAGCGCCTTTCGGCCAGCGCCCACGGATACCCAGCTCGATTAGTTCCCGTAACCAACCATGAGGCGTATGACCGGCTGGCACAAGTTCACGAGGATATTCATAGCGCAACTCATCGAGCGAAAATCGACAAAGCCTGGAGATCTCAACTGTGGCCCCGAGCAACTTCGCTGAAAACAACTTAGCCAGCTGTTCCCGCGAACGCAGATGGCGCTGGCTGTTGCTCTCGGCGTCGAAACCTAGTTCATTAATGGGTTTGATCAGCCGAATAGCGGTAAGGGTGTCTTGTAGGATACGTCGACTCACATTGTGCATGTACACCCCGCCAGTGGCACAGAGCGGGATATCGTATTGTGTACCGAGCTTTTGTAGACACTGCAATTTACTGCGGTCATCACCTCGCAATAACAATTCAGCTCCTATCCACAATCGACCTAGAAATTGACGGCTCAACCAGACAGCCTGACAGGCAATAAGCTCCGGTGACTGCTGCAGTTCTGGGATCCACAATACCAGGCAATCATTTGGAAGATTGTGTTTCATCATTCGGCGGTCAATGGAGTAAGTGCCTTTTTTGCTACCCATTCGAGCACAGCTGATTAGATGGCTAAGCTCACCGTAACCTTTGCGGTTAGGAGCGAGCAATACCAACCGACAACCTTCAGCCAATACAAACTCACTGCCAATGATCAATCTTATGCTACGCTCTTTGGCTGCCATATGAGCCCGCACCACCCCTGACAGGGAACACTCGTCAGTGATCGCAATGGCCTGGTAGCCAAGTTCGTCCGCTCGCTCGACTAGCTCTTCGGGAAACGAAGCGCCACGCAGAAAAGTGAAGTTAGATATACAGTGCAACTCCGCATAGGAAACCGGAGCGTTAACGGGTAAAACACCAGTGCCAGGTGAAGCAGTAGCAGCGCACCTGGTTTCTGAGGGAAGCTTTTCGGCCATGTTGACATTAGTTTAATATACTGTATATATATACAGTATATTAAACTAATGTCAACATGATTGGTTAGCGTTAGTAGTTCACGATGATGCTCCAAAAGCCTGCAACAACTCTGTTACAGAAATAAAGAGCACAAAAAAGCCGAGCAATACTCTGGCCTTTTTCACATCGAAAAGTTAATTAGAAGATTCTACCGCTCTGCGGTCTTCGGCACGGGCACCACGAACGATATTCACCATACCGTAGTTACCCTCATGGCAAGCGTACTCGTAGAGTTGCCCGGCAACCTTTGTCATGGGAATCACGGCGCTTACCCTATCAGCGAAGGTCGAAGGATCATCGATAGTCCATTCATAGTTCACCGTGTAGGGATCGATCCGGGTGAATCGTTCGGTTAACTTCTTGTTAGCCGAAGTCCCCATACCTTCGTAGCTCTGAGTCATACCATTGAAGTTATTAGTCTCTACTACCAAGGTATTCCCGTCCCAATAGCCTCCAGAATTACCACTCCATAAGCCAATTTTTTCATCCAGAGCGGGACGGTTACCGATGGGAACTATTCGTGCGTCGTGAATCATTTCCATCAGAATGACAACATGATCTCTATTCTGAACAATCTGAAGATTATTGTTGTAGAGACTGGGAGTAAACGGCGGATTGGAATTGAAACCAACGATGCATCTTTCCGAAAGCCCTCGGTCTTCCGGACCATCCTTACCTATACCACCCACAACAAAACGAACAGGCCGCTCACCAGAAATATCCGGTCCAAGGCCACCGACAATTACCTCCAAGCCTTCCACCAGATCCGGAAATCGGCCATTAGTGGGATATATAATGTGCGAAGTGCGAATACGGTCAGTGAGACCGGCGCTCTCCACCCAGAAATCGTTATAGCCACCCGGGTTGGTTTCACTCTCAATGCCAGGAACTGCCTGGTCGGAAGCATCATCGGCTGCGGCCAAGCGCGCTCGCAATTGCACTACTTCATCATCGGTCATGAACTGACGATCACCGAAGCTCTGAGGGCGCTGAATAGGCACGTTGGATGAAAAATTCCACACCCATGGCAGGTCCGGTTGGCCCCATTCGGTTTTCGGCGCCATATAGGTTTCTTCCTGCGCTTGTGCCGACAGCACAAATAACGGGGTAGTGACCAGTAACAGGACTGAAATGATTCTTCGCATTATTTCCCTCCCCAGCAGTAGATGCGGTATATGCAACCGTAGAGACTTTCGTTCAAGGAATCAACCGCTATCACTAGCAGGTCAGATCGAAAATTGGAGGCTCAACAGCGTAAGGAGTCGACTTTCAAGATATCAACGCAGAAATGCCCTATTTTTAGCTCGGCGCACGCTACCATCAGCTCCTCTTCCAGCCGCACAGATCAGCAGCGGTAAATCAATAAGTAACGTTGCGCAAAACCAGGTGCTGCCAACCAAATACTTAGTTTAAGCTAACTCTAGTTCGGCATCGGAATAGGAAGAAGTTCTGGAACCGCGTATCCCCTCTTGACTGCTGGCCTTTCAGCTATTCGAAGATACCAATCTTTAAGTCGTGGATAGTAATTTAAGTTCATCTCCTGAAACTCATACCGGGAAATCCAGGGCCAAGTGGCTATATCCACTATGGAGTAGGTTTCGCACAAATAGTCCCGGCCTTTCAGCCTCTTCTCGAGGACCCGGTAAAGCCGAGCATTTTCTTTCCGGTAGCGTTCTTCTGCGTACGGGGCCTTCCCAGGATTAAATTTTACGAAGTGATGTGTTTGACCGAGCATCGGACCAATGCTTCCCATCTGAAGCATTAACCATTCCATTTCTTTCCAGAAATTTTCCCCAATCGGGCTCATTAATTTGCCAGTTTTATGAGCTAAATACATAAGAATTGCACCCGACTCCATCAGCTGGATTCTATTTTCATGATCAACGATAGCAGGAATTTTATTGTTCGGACTTAACGCTACAAATTCTTCGTCATGCTGGTCGCCTTTAGTAATATCAATAGGGAAAACAGAGTACGGCAATTCCAATTCTTCCAGCATTATCGATACCTTACGCCCGTTCGGGGTAGTCCACGTGTAAAGATCGATCCGGTTCCCTTTTTCTTGTGTCGCCACATTCAATCCTTATAGCATTCTTTATACATCTAAAATCTATAGAGCAAACAAGTCATATTCCACTGCCTTTCCACCTGGTTCATCGTAGTGAAATAGGTTAATCAAGATTGACTAATCGCCTTGTAGTCAACTCCCTCCATCAGATTAATTTTCTGATGATCGGATGGCATTTCATATTTAAGCCCTGTGGCACAATTAAAGAGCAAGACCTGCTCATCAGCCTTGATACGACCAGTTTTCAATTCTTGCCTTAAGGCAGCTACTGTAGCTGCACCCTCAGGGCATAACAGCACTCCCTCCTCGGTTGCACACTCACTCTGCGCCTGCAAGATTGACTCGTCGCTAACAGCTACAGCGAACCCATTGCTCTCGCGAACGATGTCCAGGATTAAAAAGTCTCCAATTGCGGCAGGGACCCGAATACACGAAGCTACTGTGCTCGCGTCCTGCCAAGGATCAGCGTGCCGCTCTCCCTTGTCACAAGCCCTATCTATCGGCGCACACCCTTCGGCCTGCACAGCCACCATTCGCGGTCTTTTAGAACCAACCCACCCAATCGCCTCGAGCTCATCAAAAGCCTTCCACATACCAATAAGACCGGTCCCGCCACCGGTGGGATAAAGAATTACATCTGGCAATTCCCACTGAAGTTGTTCGGCCAGTTCAAGGCCCATTGTCTTCTTTCCTTCAATTCGATAGGGCTCTTTCAACGTCGAAACGTCAAACCAGCCCATAATGTCTTTTCCGTCACCCACAATCTTCCCACAATCATTTATGTAGCCATTAGCGAGAAAAGTCTTTGCACCTTGGAAAGCAATCTCTTGAACATTGACCTGCGGTGTGTCTTGCGGACAGAAAACAAAGGTTTCAATATCAGCCCTAGAACAATATGCCGCCAAAGCAGCTCCTGCATTGCCGTTAGTAGGCATTGCCATCCGTGTTACACCTAACTCTTTAGCCATAGCCACAGCCACAGCTAAACCCCTCGCTTTAAACGAACCGGTAGGTAATCGCCCTTCATCTTTTATCAGTATCTCACCGCACCCTAGCTCTTTCTGCAGCTTACTTGCTGGCAACAAGGGAGTCATTACCTCACCTAGGCGTACGATGTTCTCGGATTTTCTGATTGGCAGAAATTCGCGGTAGCGCCAGAACTCAGGCTGCCGAGTAAGGAGATCTTCTTTACTTATAGCGTTACCCAACGCATCAAGATCATAACGGACTAATAAAGGTTTACCTGCTTCGGACAATCCGTGCAACTGATCGGCCGGATAGATCTTGCCGGTGTAACTACATTCAAGATGGGATACAAAAGACGGTAGTTCTTCCATAGTTAACTCTTTATTTTCGGGTCCGAAGGTCACAAAAGAACCATCTTCTTGTTTTGCTCATCTTCAAGTTCATCTGGTCTAGAATTGGCAGGTGTAGCAAGTTCAGCAGTAGCTCTCGGGGCAGATGGTAACTGCCTGAGAAGTTTCGCGCCTTGGAGAGCGAGAAAGCTACCACCCAACAAAGGCTGATTAACCTGCCGCGCTGTTTCTCCCTAGCTGTTTTCCATTATGGAATCAAGTCTTTCCTAGCGCTCCAGTTGGTTGGCGTACTTAACGCGAAACCGCTCATAAAGTTGCTGCTGTGTGCCGTATAAATCGATGTCTCGTCCTTGTATATAGGCACCAAGCACCTGACTGGTTCGCATATCCAGCGCGTCCCCTTCGGAGATGAACAGAGTGGCATCTTTACCAACTTCCAGGGTACCCACGCGATCAGCAACACCAAGAATTTCTGCATTTACGCTGGTAATCATGGCCAAGGCTGTTTCCCTATTGAGCCCATAGGCCGCCGCTGTACCAGCAAAAAAAGGCAGATTGCGTTGCCGATCAATGGAAGTGGCCCCGCCACCAATACCAACTTTAATACCTGCCTCGTGAAGCAGAAAAGGGGTCTTGAATGGCATATCGACATCTTGCCACTCCCTCTGCGGTAGCTCGTGGATACGTTCATATATCACTGGAACATCCTGGGCCAACAGGAAACTCTTTACAGACAGAGCATCGGCACCACCAACCAATACGACATCCTGAACACCATAGCTACGGGCGAAGCGAATCGCACTAATAATTTGCTTGGCTTCGTCGGCGTGAATAAACAACTTAGCCACACCATTGAACAACGGTTGCATAGCCAGCAGATTGAGATTGAGCAACTGGCCCGAGTAAGCCTGAGCGTCTTGAAACAGTGAATGCAATAACTGAGTCTGACCCTCATAATTTTCATTATCGACTGTTTCGAATAACCCTGTTTCCGGATTGCGACGTCGTTGTACATAGGAAGGCCAGTGCAAGTGAAGCCCAACATCTTCGGCAAGCATGGCATCTTCCCAGTTCCAGCCATCAAGTTTGAAAACAGTGGATGATCCGGATATTAAGCCACCCTGAGGCGCAACCTGGGCAGTAAGTATTCCATTAAATCGATTAGCTGGAATGATTTCTGAATCGGTGTTGTACGCTATCGCAGAACGTACGCTGGCGTTGATATCGCCTTCCTCTAGAACATCACTGGTGGCACGCACACTATTTACTTCGATTAATCCCAGCGTACTATTGGGTAAAACAAACCCAGGATAAACATGGCGACCCTCGACATCAATTACTGCATGATTAACGAGGTTGATTCCTCCGCCTGCATCCCCAACAGCAGTGATCAATCCTTTATCGAACGTAATGATTCCGTCGTTAATTATCATTCCGTTACCGATATGAATGACGGCGCCAGTGATGGCAATCGGCTCACCCTGATCGGCAGCGGGTACCGGTACAATTGGATGTGTCACCGGGGAAAAAGAGATGGAGAATATCGCGATGATGTTGACTATTAGCCTTTTCATATCAACTCTCCCTAGTTACTTGCGACATTGCTGACACTGGGCTCATCACGGGTAATAGACGCAATGATACGCGCTCGCTCTGAAGCAATCCGTTGCCTAAGCACCATGTCTTCTTCACGATCGTAGTAGGGTACTCCTTCGATCCAGGTAGTTTCCGCCACAGCGTAAACCGACAAGGGATGATCCGACCAAAGCACTAAGTCGGCATCCTTACCTTCACGAATACTGCCCATGCGATCATCCAGGTGAAGCAGGATCGCAGGATTGAGGGTGACCATCTTTAGCGCATCCACTTCGCTGACATTACCGTATTTCACAGCCTTGGCTGCTTCCTGATTCAGGCGTCGCGACATCTCAGCATCATCGGAGTTAAGCGCAACCACGACTCCAGCCTGTTGCATCAGTGCCGCATTGTACGGAATAGCATATCGAACCTCCCATTTGTAACCCCACCAGTCCGCAAAGGTTGAGCCCCCAGCACCGTGCTGTGCCATCTTGTCTGCTACCTTGTAGCCTTCCAGGATGTGGGTGAATGTGTTGATGTTGAAATCGAAGTTGTCGGCGATGTGCATTAGCATGTTGATTTCAGACTGCACATAGGAATGGCTCGTTACAAAGCGTTCACCCTTCAAGATTTCGAGCATTGTTTCTTTCACGAGGTCGCGACGCGGCAGCGCTGCGTTCCGCCGCTGGCTCCGTGATAAGCCGTTGTATTCATCCCAAGCTTTTTCGTATTCCTGTGCCTGAGAAAATGCGTTAATGAATACTTGCTCGACACCCATGCGAGTTTGGGGGTAACGGATTGAAGCAGGGCTGCGGGAACGTTTAACATTTTCACCAAGAGCGAACTTGATGAACTCATCTGCTTCCTCTATCTGAAGGTCCTGTGCAGAAGCCCCCCAACGCATCTTGATAATGGCTGACTGTCCGCCGATTGGATTAGCAGAGCCATGTAACAACTGCGCTGCAACAACACCGCCAGCCAAATTGCGATAAATGTTGATGTTTTCGGAACTTACTACATCC
>JAKUTG010000300.1:0-2826 GCA_022447905.1 Pseudomonadales bacterium
GATTCTTCCCGGAGCAGGCGGTCCATTTGACCAAGTACTCACGAATTCCTCTGTCTGTCCTGATCTCACTTTGAACCGTACAACGCTCATAAACGTAACCATGGCACCCCCAGAATATATCCAGCCGCCAGTTATGCCCAACACCTCACCGACCGTGTAACTCTCTTTGCCTTATTTTCTGATCAACAACAATTGGCCTTTTGCTGGATTGGCGGACAAGGCACCGTGCCGTATGAACAGAATACACAACAATCCCCCAGTTTGGGTTTCAGCATCTCGTGGCAAGATTCACACTCGTAGAACCACAGACAGGCATCAGTCGGCATTTTCTCTTTTGCCTGATGATGGCATTCAGGACAAGTAACTACCGACTCGAGCGTTACTTTTGAATTCATGTCTGCTCTCTAGTCTCCACGTCGCACAGGAGTGATCCCGACACCTTAACCTGCCACTACACTCATCGACTCAACCAGCGTGGAAGAACATTTGGTACGTTTCCTATTGTCTTTGTTATGGCCATTACCCGAACTTTAAACACCTGACGATGGCTCATTATGATTGGTTAACCAAATATGATCGATTTGCAGTTTGTGGGGTATTGTCAAAAATTGTAATCTATACCGATTCAACCCTAGGAGGAAATAATTATGACAGTAGTAATTGCTGCAGCTGTGAAGCCAATCATTGGAAAGTCGCAGCTAGCAGAAGAGCGGGTACGCAAGGTGGCTGCTATTTATGACCATCATGGCGGAAAAGTCCGCGTGGCGAGGGTAATTATGGGTATGTATGCCGGAAGCATGTTACTCCAAACAGCGACACCAGATTTTACGACGGCAACATCTGTTATGTCCGGTGCAATGAACGATGATGCTTATCAACAAGTGATGCAAGAAAGAGAGGAAAATCCAGGTGCAGAGATGATGGGTCCGTTTATGTTTCGGACAATCTATGGTGATATTGCGTGGGATACACACCCTGTATCGCAGATGCGGATCTACCAGATAGCGCGAAAGAATATTCCAGCCGCTGTATCTATTCTAGGAGAAGTCGACGCACTGACTGAAGACATTAAAGTCGTCGGTGTGGCTCCTGTTGTCTCGGACGATATGACCATCATACACGCAACTTATCAGTTCAAATCAATACCACACTGGGGCGAACAGATAGATAAGATCGGGATGTCTGAGGAGTTCCAGCAGCTTGTTAGTAAAGCCAACGAATTGGGTACGTTGGTTTCGTCAGGGGTATACATGACAATATAGTGTGTCCCATTCAGCACGTCTGCCGATGTACTGAACCAGCCATGACTTGGATAAAGGTCTCGTTTTCGCGAGGCCTTTATTACAGGCTTTTCAAACTATTTTTTAATCTACCAACCACCATGACCAGGGCTGGTTCCATCTGATACAAATGCGCTATGCATATAAGATCAGAGGATTTAGCCAAGAGACTAGGGTAGATTTTGAACCATAAATAAGCACCCTACGGTGTAGGGCGCTAACAATAATCAGGTTCTCGGTGGCGTAAATTGAACATTCTTTGCGGCGCTGCGCACCTCCTCAATATCGACTGATTCTAAAGTGACCAACTTATCAATAGCGCCACTCCCTTTGGCTTTTAAGCCCATGGCAGCGATTACTGCAAACGAATCCGCATCGGCTATGACACAGAAGTCATATTGACCACGGGTAATGTGATAGTCCACTAACTTGGCTCCAACGCTACTATGTGCAACTTCCATCGCTGCCCTACGATCAGAATCACCATCAACGAGTCCCGCAGCACCTTGATTGGTATAGGTTCCTAAAGTTATATATCTAGACATCGTACTTCCTCCTTAAATTGAATTAACGTAGACGTCATATCCTACGCCCAACATCCCAAAAAAACCGTAAACCTCTTTGCCACTATTTTGTCTCAATAAAGACTTCGGTCCACTTGTCGGTGATGGATAGATTGGAATAGTTACTGTCTAGCCAACCAATCCTCCCGAATAATCTGGAACCCCGGTAGGTCTTCTCCATAAGCAAGTCGAACTCCTGTGCTCATAAACCCAATCTTTTCGAGTACCCGCCTTGAACTATCGTTTCCAGGATCGATAACGGCCACGACTTCCCCAAGATGAGAATCCTCAAATGCAAATCGCAATATGCGCTCGACAGCTTCGGTTGCATAGCCGTTTCCCCAAGCGGATCGTTTTAAAAAATATCCAATCTCTATCTCACCCGCCGGTAACTGGCCTTCGACCAGCTGTTCCCAGTCCGTATCGTCCTTGTCAGTGGGTAGCGGTAGTAATGCGATACTTCCAAGACTCTCACCAGTAGTTCCATCGCAGATACACCATACCCCAACACAACCATTTCCACCACGACGGGTATACACCTGCATCTCCCCAACGATCTTCTCTTTTGGGATTGTGCCCCCGGCATATTGCATGACCTGCTCATCTGTGAACATCTCTATGACCAGGCTCATATCGTTGATCGAAAGAGGTCGTAAGACCAGCCTTTTTGTAGTTAGTTGAAGGTCCACGAACTATATTTGTCAGTATTTCACGGTTGGATTTGAATAGTCTCGTCCCACGCTAAACACGCCAGCCAAAAACCGTACGAAATTAGTTTAGGCCAATCAGTCGAAGACGGTCTTTGGATCCCATCACGCCATTTTAGCGGAGAAATAAGAAGAGATATCGGGGATATAGATTGAAAATGAGGATGTTGAGTCGTGATTATTATAGAATTCAGATACTGAAGATAAACACTGCGAGGATTAACCTATGGCCCATAGGATCAAAAAGGGGAAAGTGATGAACAAAATACGACCTGT
>JAKUTG010000301.1:0-2819 GCA_022447905.1 Pseudomonadales bacterium
CAACGAAAATCACAACGGTCAGTCACCGATAACCGAATGTAGTCGATCTGGCGCCCAAAACGGTCCACCAGGTTGGTTGGCTGATCAATTTGATTCATTAGTGAATTCATGAACTTATATTGCGATTTTTAACCCATGTTTAGCTGTTTTAGCCCAATAACTATAGCGCACTTACTCCCTTTGTTACAGATTCCTGAGTTTTGATTATCTCGTGGCACAGACCACCCAGCATACTCAAACACTAAAGGCGATCTGTAAAGCTAGCAAAATCAATATAGCTCCCATCGAACGTTCAAACCAAATACCTGCTCGTAGAATTCGATCTCGGATCGTGCGCCTCCCTAAGAACTTGGATAACATAGCGAACCAAGCAAAGGTCGCTAAAGCGAGGTACATACCGTAAATCACTTGTATCTGAGCAGGTGTGTTTATATCAATAATTACCGTAAAAAGCGCAAAGAAAAACAAAGTTGCTTTTGGATTCAAACCATTGGTGAGAAAACCGAGCACAAACGCTTTCCCGGGATCAACTGAAACATTGGTCGAAGCAGTGATGCTTCGTTCATTAAGGCCGTTGGATAGCCAGATTGACTTCACTCCTAGGTACAAAAGGTAAGCCGCTGCAACAAATTTCATTGCGCTAAATAAGGTAGGTGATTGAGAAATAACGAATGCCACACCAAGAACACAATAACCAACGTGAAGCAGTATGCCGATACTCACGCCAAAACTAGTCCACAACCCCGCTCGAGTGCCACCTGTCACACTTTGGCGCGTTACGACAGCAAAGTCGGGACCAGGCGATGCGACCGCAAATAAATGTGCAACTGCTATAGTCAAGAATTCTGTCCAGTACATTTGTCCGCCATACGCTGCGGCTAAAAAATCACAACGAGAATTTACTGGACCCGCTCCGCAATCACAAGGTCTATAACTATCGTTTCACCATTGAGAGCAAAGGATTCGGAAGTAACTCGATAGTCACCAGATTGAGGCGCGGCAATGCCAGCATTGGATACCAAGGCCGAGATGTAAACTGTCTCGGCCGAAGTCAGATTAAAAGGTCCAACTGCAGAACCATCATCAAGTCGAATAGTCGCGGGCAAGTTAAACACCCTAAGATCCCTTGCCGCCAGCGGGGGCAAACCTTCCTGAGCGGCATTGCGCGCCGCTACGAACACTCGTAATTCGTCATTGAGCTCCAGCCCCTCGACAAGGGATAGATTAACGTTGATGACCGGGCCTTCAACAGCTCCTGGCACATTCTGACCTTCTTGAGCCAATAATTGTTGGACAGCAGTAATAGAACTTCTTAGTGTCTGGGCTTGGGATGAATTCGGGTCCGCCTGAATGAGTAAACGCCAATACCCTATCGCTTCAACATAATCTTCTTGCTCCAAAGCATCTGAAGCTAACAGCTGTAGTATGGATATTTCATTTGGATTGATGGCCCTGGCTTGCTCAATTACTTTCAAGATTTCTGAAGTAAGTTCCAAGTCGGCATTAATATACATGGCTACAGCAACACGTCCAAGCACAAAAGCTTTCTCGGGAACATCATCCAGCAAGTTTGCGGCACGCTCGTATGCTATCTGCGCCTCGCCGAACATGCCGATATTACCGAAATTTTCAGCCAAGAAGTACCAGGCCCAAGTTCGTTCTTCGTCTTCCTGTACCACTTGGCCCAGACTCACAATCAAGGCTTGAGCATCTTCTGGGTTATTTCCATTTTCCACCGTCCTTTCAAAAAGCCCCATCAACTCCACATCATCTATATAACCCCATTGGTTATATAGTTGATAGGCCACAAACGGCATCAGAACAGTTATAACCGCTGGAATAATTATGCTCGTATCACGTATCCCTTGGCTCTTGCTGTTTTTGGGTTTTATACTCCTAGACTTCTCTCCTGCCTTACCATTTCTTCTCAGATCTTCTTCGACTTGCTTTGAGTTGATTTGAGGCTCCACCCCGTCAGTTCTAACATCTATCAAAAGACTTCGCTGTAGTTCCAGCACTAGACTGTTGTATTGATCTTGATCGATATTGCCGGCCGCAAGCTCCTTTTCCAATTCGTCATTACGCTCGTGGAATAAAGAAATGTTAGTTGACTTTCGGAGTTCCTGGGATTCAAAGCTATCCTTGGTAGTCCGCAACCACAGAGGGATCACAACAAACATTGACGCCAATAGAAACAAGCAGACTGTTAATAGCCAGAACAAATCACTAAACCTTATATAATAGCCAGCAGTGCTACAGTTTTTCCCCTAAAAGCTCTTCGAGCTTTTTCTTCTGGGATTCATCAAATGCAACTTCTATTTTACTTAAAGCCTTTGCGTGCCTATAGATTCCATAAGCAACGAATCCACCGATGAAGAGAAAAATTAGTGGCCCAAACCATAAGAGGAAGGTGTCCGCTCTTAACCTTGGTCGATAGAAGATAAAATCTCCATATCGCTCAAACATGAATTGCTCAATCTCTTCATCGGTCAAACCTTCAATTATCATGCGGTGAATTTCACGTCGAAGATCTTCTGCCACCCCTCCGGTTGAACCGGTCAAGTTAGTGTTCTGGCACATTGGGCAACGTAACTCGTCTGACAATTGGCGGAAGCGCTGCTGTTGTTCTTCACTGGAAAATTGAAAGATGTCAACTTGGGTGAATGCGGAAGTTGGAGTTAATAAAATCAATGCAAAAAGCAATAACATCAAGCTAGTCAGTTTTAGATTGTGTAAAGAGTTTGTATGGATTGTCATTTACCGGACTCAGACTCAATCTCCAATTCCGCAATCGCCGGCATGAATTCTTCTTTCCAGAC
>JAKUTG010000302.1:0-2800 GCA_022447905.1 Pseudomonadales bacterium
TGGATCGAATGTTATAGTTAATCTACACCCAAAACACAGAGGTTCTCAATGGGTAAGAAGAATTATGAAAGCTTAATTTGTTTAATGTTTTCTGTATTACTATTTTCAGGCAATGTTTTTTCCCAAACGGCAAATTCTTTTGATATCAATCGGTACAGTACTTTTGGTGCCGGCTTTTTTGAAACTTATTATGTTCAGAACACACAGTTCTTGCGAGAAGCTTTGAGCGCTGAACTGATAGCTGAAGATACCGCAATTCTGATAACAAAGACTGACGCTGGGTATCTCGCCTTAATAAGAGACCAAATGGCTTTTCACCATATTGCTCAAGGAACAGTGAATGGCAAAAACTGGATGGCGACGTTCTGAGTCGTTTGTAATTCCGGGGTCAGTTTGATTCCTACTATAGAAAGCGTCAGATACAACTTTATAAATTCTGGTCTGTATGATGGTTTGTTTGTTCTACAAGACAAGGAAACCGAAACATTATGGAATCATATGACAGGCGAAGCAGTTTATGGGCATCATGCCGGTTTGAGAATGGAAGTTTCTAATTTGCTTAATATGAATGTAGAACAGGCGTTAGAGTTGGATGCTGATATGGAAATCGCTATTTCGGATCGGCGGTACAACATGATTAGGTCCACAGCTACAACCTACTCGCCAAATAATTCAGACGCTAAGCTGATGGAACAATTTGTCGTGACTCTTGGAGAAGAGGATCAAAGGCGCCCCAGAATGGATATGGGATTGGGTATTTGGACCGGCTCATCTCAGCGCTACTACCCTGTTGAAACCCTACGCAATCGGGGGAACTACTTAGTAGATAACGTCGATGGCCGCGATCTACTAATTTTCCTAGAACCACTAACCTCGACGCCCACAGCAATTTACTGGGAATCAGATAAAGTGGAACTAGAGGGAAGAGAATTCGTTCTTTCGGATGGTTACCGTATTCAGAACGGTCAGTTAAAGACCGAATTGGGAGAGCAAGTTAACATCGAACAACCCCAGCAAATATTCACCCGTTGGTACGGATTTGCCTTAACTTTCCCGGAAACAGAGGTCATTCAATAATGACTAAATCTACTAAGGTGTTGCTTTTTGGATTGATGGGCTGGATTTCAATAGCATCAGTATCAGCTCAAGTTAATAGTGCGAGTTGCACGGAAACGGATCGCAAAGCTAATCTCAATTTTGTGCTTAAAGACATTAATGGCAGTGATGTAACGCTAAGTGATTACAGAGGTAAAGTCATCTTGTTAGATTTCTGGGCAACATGGTGTGCTCCCTGTCGAATTGAGATTCCCGGGTTTATTGAACTATATGATCAATACGAAAAGGATGGCCTCGAGGTTCTTGGTATTTCTGTAGATGATCCTATTTCTGCTCTTTTGCTTTACACTGAAGACATGGGTATGGATTATCCAGTACTCATAGGTGATCAACGAGATGATGTTAAGGACGCTTTTGGTCCTTTGGTAGGCTTTCCTTCAACTTTTCTCATTGATCGTGAAGGAATGATTTGTCATCAGCACACAGGATTTACACCAAAAGAAAAGTTTGAGCAGGAAATACTGGAGCTCCTGGACAGTTAAATAATAGAAGAAGGGTTAAGATCTAATCAACCCCATTACTCCAATAATATGTAAAGGAATGAAACATGAAAAAACTAGCTATAGCAGTATTCTTTCTGGCATTTTCCTTGCCGGCCTTGGGGCAGGTTCTAGCCTCTTTTAATGAAACCGGTCTAACGTACGGGCACGTTCATCTGAATGTCTCTCAATCTGACTTCGAACGCCACAAGGAAATTTGGGTAGAGCATTTTGGTGGAAGGGTCGTGGAAAAAGGCCGAAATGCCGAGGGCAGGCCACTGCTAACAGCCGTAGTACTACACAATATGCTGGTGGCACTCTCAACTAGTGACCCGACCATGCCATCTGCTGATACAGTGATGAACCATTTTGGCTTTAAAGTCCGCAATATGGATACATTTCTTGCCAAATGGGAAGCCGACGGATTACCTGTCACTACAGAGGCTGCTGGATTCGGCGGAGAAACGTTCTTAGGAGCGGAAGGTCAGATCAATGCTTTCGTAGATCTGCCTGGAGGCGCTCGGGTCGAGCTTCAGGAAGATCAGGGCCTACAAGCAGAAGTCACTGGATATCATATTCACTTCAATACGGAAGGCTATGAAGAACTTCTTCAATGGTATACAGACGTATTTGATTTGGAGGTTAGACCACGCGGTCGAATTGCAACTACTACTAATGTGCCTGGAATGAATTTGAGCTTTGGCGGAGCGGATGGCGAACGTGCAGCGACTCAAGGTACTGCTATTGATCATATTGGCTTCGAAATAGATGGGCTAGAGGAATTTTGTCGTCGGCTGGAAGCAATGGGCATCGAGTTTCAGGTGCCTTACCGCGAGATTCCGGCGATCGAGCTAAATATCGCTTATATTATTGATCCCAGCGGTGTTCGTATCGAATTTACTGAAGGATATGACGATTATTAACCACTATTGATCGATGGACTGGCCATGATCTCTCCACAGTTCCTCAAAGAGAACCGTGGCCAAGGCACACCCCTTTGAATTTGTTTAGTGCAAGCAACCGAGAGTATCTATTAAATTATAAATGTCTATTATAAGAATGGTAATTTCACATAAGAAGAACAGGAGGCTTTATGTCTGAAAAAATTGCAGATTTTTCATTAACTCACGCCGGTACCACCTATACTCTAAACGAAGCAGGGCAGGTGGTGAGCTATTTAAATTACGAAGGAGAAGTTTCAGCTT
>JAKUTG010000303.1:0-2791 GCA_022447905.1 Pseudomonadales bacterium
CACTCGACCAACATTTTTGTCCATTCAAAATGTACTCATCTCCTTCTTCCACTGCATGAGTTCTAACGCTTCCCAGATCTGACCCAGCATTGGGTTCACTGTAGCCCAACCAAAAATGTATCTTGCCCGTAGCAATATCTGGCAGCCATTTCTGTTTCTGCTGGTCTGGTACGGTTCGAAGTAACTTTGGTGCAACGATACCTGTGCCGATATTATCTTGGCGCGGCGCTCGGTAGTAACTCATGCGTTCATCGAAAATAGCTTGCTCCATATAAGAATAGGCCGGACTACCTTCTTCATTTCTCCAAAATAAAGTGAACCAGCCTTTTTCTGTGACTTTTTCAATAAATGCGCTAGCTATGACACTATCGCCCTCATCCTGGTAACCGCTAT
Source organism: Pseudomonadales bacterium (assembly GCA_022447905.1). GTDB lineage: Bacteria > Pseudomonadota > Gammaproteobacteria > Pseudomonadales > Pseudohongiellaceae > UBA9145. The sequence continues at coordinate 394 of JAKUTG010000303.1, forward strand.
GTGCATAGTCGTGAGGCCAAGATATTGGCTTTTCAGCCCAATCATTGGGCAACTCACGCTGCAGAAATTCATCCAGTTCATCTCTAAAGGCTTGTTCTTTGTCAGAGAATTTAATCTCCATCGGTTACCTCGATATATCTATAATTCTGCAAACCGTCTCTTAAGCATACTCAAATTCAAAAATAAAATCCATCCGGATGGTTTTTTTCTTGGTTGATTGTTTGTCACTATGTTAGGCTGAGTCTGCAGTGGGGCTCCATGGGAGCTTATTTAACACATCAGAGCACTAGGAAATTGTTCCTAAAACGCGATTGTAAAAACTATGGCATTTGCGCAGATCGTTGGAAAACAACAAAGCAAGAGCGAAAAAGCCCAGGCTGCAATTTGCGAAGCCACTATCGATTGCCTGATCAAGATAGGTTATGCCAAAACGTCTCTGAATCTGGTGGCTGCCCGCGCTGGTTTTTCCAAAGGCGCCTTGCAGCATCACTTTCCAAGTAAAGAAGACCTGATAACGGCGACTGCTAATCGGTTGTTGCAGCGTACAATCCGCTCTCGCACGGAAAAAGGGAGAACAATTAAAACTGTCGCAGAAGCAATTCTCTATTCCTGGAATAAGCTAGTTAATACGCCGCCCTATCGGGCATTGCTAGAAATACTCACCGCCGCCCGAACAGATAAAGCTCTACAAAAACGCATTTCTCTCACCTTAAAGGATTGGAACAAGACCCTAGATGAACAAGCGATTGAGACCTATTACTCGGCTAATGGCGACGAAGAGGTTAGGCAACTGCTGGCTATGACACGAAGCTTCTTGGGCGGCCTGATTATTCAAGAGCGCTACGGTGTAAGACCATCAGAAAATCTCAAACAAGTAGAAAAATGGATAGCCCTGGTTGAACCGCGACTTAAGTTGAAAACAGCGAAGAAGACAAAATGACAATTAAACTCTATCACTGCCCTCGAGCCCGATCCATGAGACCACTCTGGACCTTAGAAGAGATGGGGCTTGAGTACGAGCTCATCGTAATGGAATTTCCGCCTCGCGCCACTTATGAAGGCTATTTGGGAATCAATCCATTAGGGACCGTGCCAACAATGATCGATGGTGAAGTAACTATGACCGAATCTGCTGGCATTTCCCAATACCTTGTCGATCGCTATGGTCCGACCAATCTAGGATTGAACCCTAGCGATGAGGACTATGGCATTTATCTCAATTGGCTGCACCGTAGCGATGCAACTCTAACCTTTCCACAGACTCTGGTGCTCCGCTATACTCGCCTCGAACCGGAAGAACGACGAATTCCACAAGTAGCCGAGGACTACCAGCGCTGGTTTCTCTCGCGTTTACGTTGTGTGGAAGAGGCGCTCAGTGATCGAAAATATCTCTGTGCGGGACGATTCACTATCGCCGATGTTTGCATCGGATACGCGCTAGTGTTGGCCGAATCCCTAGGGCTCTCAGCCTCGTTTAAACCAAATACGGAAAGATATTATTCGCTGCTCAAGGAACGCCCGGCCTTTAAGCGGGCTGTCGGGCTTTAGGTTATCACCGGACAGCATTGGGCAAATATCCTCAAACTTGGAAGAAAACCTAGGTGAACCCAGCGATGAGCATAGATTTTGTTAATGATGATTCTCAGTTATACAGGCCTATATCGGCGTATGATTGGACTCAATATCATAGTGATGTTAACGGCAATAACTGTGCCATCATCGATTTGGATTCAGAGAAGGTCTTCAATTACAGAGAATTCAATGCGCGGGTCTGTCAACTTGCCAATTACCTGCGCAAGCAATGGAAAATACAGAAGAGTGATCGCGTTGCTATTCTAGCTAAAAATGGAAACGAATATTTGGAATTTTATTATGCCTGCAGCAAGATTGGAGCCATTTCAGTTCTTTTAAATTGGCGCTTATCGGTTCCAGAGCTTGAATTCATAATTAAAGACTCTGCTCCGCGCGGCCTCTTTTTCGATTATGAATTTCAGAAACAGGTAACCGAGCTTAGTAAACTTTTCGATATCGAGCATACTCTGTGCATAAGCCGTGATCTTGCTGAAAACCCTTACGAAGATGCTCTATCGAGGCACTCAAATAAATTCATAATTGATACCGAAAACCGGATTCGCCTCATTGATGTACAGACCATCATGTACACCTCGGGTACTACTGGTAAACCGAAAGGAGCCATGATCACTTATAACATGACATTTTTTAATGCCGTCAATTCGATTTTGCCCCTCGGACTGTCTACCGAAAGTGCGAATCTAGTAATACTCCCACTTTTTCACACAGGTGGCCTTAATTGCTACGCAAACCCAGCAGTGCATGCAGGAGCGACCAATATCATTATTCGGAATTTTGAACCTGCGGACTGCCTACAAAAAATTGT
>JAKUTG010000304.1:0-2783 GCA_022447905.1 Pseudomonadales bacterium
TTTATAGGAGATCCAGAATGGGCGGAAGTTGCGGCTGCATCAAATGCCAATGGACAAATTCTCGGTGGTATTGAGGCAAAATACATGGTGGCTACGGATTATTCTCCGATGCAATGACAGAAAGGTAATAACTATAAGCTGATATAAAAAGAGGGCTATGAAATATAGCCCATGCTTTGTAATTGTTCTTGAAATTATTTTAGCCGTACGCAAGTTCCAATAATTCTCGCACTGACTGAATCTGGAAAAACCAGTAAACGGCGAAGAAAATTATTATGGTTGATGTTGCCAGTATGGCTGATGTTTGTTCATCCTTAATTTGTGCATCGTTTTGGTTCTCTTCATGCATATTTGTAACTCCTGTTCCCTAACCACTGAATCCTATCCAACGCCCAGTGGCAGCAACCGTAAACCAAATCATCAAAGAAGAAATGGCAACGGCCTTAGTTACCCACGGATTAATTTCCTCCAGCTCTCGTTGCAATAACGGTTTCCGAATATAGAAATGGAAAAGCATACCTGTACCCAGAGCAAGCATCTTGTACCAATAGACTGGCAAGTAATAAATTTTCATAGCTACGCCGCAGGCCATAAATACTCCTGTGGCCAGCAAAGTCATAAGCGCCCAGAAAAATACTTTATCCGCTCTATTTATGATTGTGCGTGCAGGAACATCGGTTAAAACAAGGCCCAGAATACGGCCTTCTCCCACTATTACGCTGCCACCTAACAAAGCGAGGCCTATTAGATGGACAGCCTCAACAACGGCAAAAGCTGCCCCCCATGTCTTGCCGATTACAACGAACCAGGTTGTTTCCATCCATTCAAAAAACGGTTGCAAATCAATCCAAACGCTCACACGAGCATAGGTAAACGAGAACAACAACAATCCTATGATTGCCGCTCCAGTGAGAATAGTTCTCGTATACGGACCCAATATAGACGTTGGCATGAAACTATCTCCTCAATCTCTACACTATTTCTTTTATTAAAAAATATTTTTCCGAATTCTAGAATCTTTCCTGGCCATCCACACATCCAGCAAAGAATTCGATAAACGCAGATTGTTCGTAGTCACAATCAAACCAGTCGTATGCGATGAATCGCCCACAAATCACAACGATGGTCCAGAAACCGAGGGACAAGCCAGCTCCAAGACGAATGCGGCTTGGTGCACGAGCATCATTATCCCATGAGGAAACTGATTCGTTCATGCGGTTATGGAACAGGTAAGCGTTAACAGCGCATACTACAAGTAGCACCATCTTTGTGCGAAACCAAACGCTCTGGGCGCTACGCACAGGTACAGCATAAAACAAACTGATACCAGTGATAAACATAATGGTGAACCCAACTAGCATCGGTATACCAAGTCTTTCTGCAATTTTACTAGCTGGCACATCGGGGAGTGCATAACCAAGCATGCGTAAGTCGATCAAAAAAAGCATACCCAAGCTGACCATCAGGGTCAGTACATGTGTCGACTCCACCCAGTTATACATGTAATAAGACTCATGCAACATAGTGCTCCATCGCGTGTCGTCCAGCCAAACCGCAAAATTGTAAACTAATTCATTTAGCACTGATTAAACCTCCGGTGCTCATAGTCACCACAAGTGGCATTCACCCATTCAAATCACGTGTGGACTATCGATAATCTAATCCAATTTGTATAAGCAATTCAAATCTGCCGGGTCCCATGAATGGCCTTGTAGACACAGCCGGGAGCCGACGCGCAAGAATAACTCAAGGGCAAACTAAAAATCCACAAATGTACTTTCACAAAATGGGTTTTAGGAAAGTTAAACAGCTTAATGTTGTTCGATATCAAATCCTTTCTTGCGAGAAGCAATGCCATCAAAGCAAATACTTGCGCGCTGCTCGCGCGCGGATCTGTTTTTAGATAACCCGCGGCAAGCAGCAGGACTGATAGAATCGCTACAATCTGGGCGCTATATAAAAATACAGGATTTGGCATGGTATTCGTCCCTGAAGTTTAAAAGCTTCAGTTAGACGCCATGGTGTTGATAAGTGTATCCAATCCGTCAATACGGACTTCTACAGTGGTTCCTGGTTTCCATAACAAAATACCGTCCCCGGTACCACAAGCAATCAAATCCCCTGGAAATAAAGTAATTTCTTGAGACAAAGCACTCACTATTTGCTGAGGTGAAAAAATGAAATCGCTGATAGCATAATTCTGCCTCATTTTCTTACGATTGAAAGTTTGGACCTGCATCTGCTCGAGATCTACATCAGTACTTATGCTCGGCCCGAACGCACCGAACGTGTCCATGCTTTTGGCACGACACCACTGTGGAAAAGTCGGGTCTTTTCTAATTAGTTCCGGAGCAGTGGTGTCATTAACACAGGTGTAACCAAAAATGTAATCGTCGGCGGCAGCTTCGGAAACTTGTTTGCATACCTTCCCTATCACCACACCCAGCTCGCCCTCAAAGATTACCTTCCCTTCATAATACTCTGGACGCCGAACCTTTCCGAGATGAGGTAGATAACAATTATTGGTCTTGAGAAAAAAAAGAGGTTCTTCGGGAATCGTCAACCCTTGGCTTTCTATTGCGCTCCCAACATTTTTCCATAGGCCAAACATTTTACCGGGCCAACAAGGTGTGAGTAGATTCAAGTCCTTTACCTTTAGTATTTCGTCTGTGGACTCGTTATTTCCAAATAAGTCTCCAATATCAACGTTTACACGTTGGTCGTCGAAGTGAACATCATCTACTAGTCTTCCTAACTCGTCTTATTGTGAGCCCTGGCGTCTA
>JAKUTG010000305.1:0-2775 GCA_022447905.1 Pseudomonadales bacterium
TTACTGCCACTCCAACGGTAGCTGTAGACTTCTTCAGCATTCCCAGTTCCAATACCCAATGCAACCATCCAAATAGCCACAGTCATTAATCTTTTCAGAATAAGCATATTCATGAGCCAATAATTTGACAAAATATACGTAGAAAATATGCATTGCACATACTGCCGCACCCTGTTCTGTTGTCGCTAAGTACTTCTAACTCATTGATCCTGGCACTTTAAGTATGATCCAGAACAACAAAGTCACCTCATTTCTCTGATTCGATTTCTTGTGGTCTTGCTAGTGGATCGCTCTGCCTTCACAACGACAGGGGTCAATACTCGCAGCCCGCATCGTGGAGGCATGCTGCACTAATTGTCATGCCAGATAGTTTACTGATTTCTTCTGGGTTCATGTTTGTTGGCTGGTTTGTTTTGACGCTTATCGGCTTGTTTTTCTGGAGGGCTTGTGCCGGCTGCTCGACTTTCCGGCATAATCCACTCCCGCCTGCAGTCATCTGGCAGCTCGCATAATCACCACGAACTGTCACATCTCAATTGGTAGTCTTTACCATGCTCAAAATTACTGATCTTTCCTTGCGACGTGGTAGCCGCCTATTGTTAGAAAATGTTGAACTTGATGTGTTCCCAGGTCAGCGAATGGGCCTGACCGGCGCTAACGGCTCCGGTAAGTCCAGTCTATTTGCCGTCATTGCCGGACGACTGGAGGCAGACCAGGGCAACGTAACGTTGCCTCGCGACACCCTGATTACCGAGGTACTGCAGGAAACTCCCGACTCAGATCGCACGGCCATCGACTACGTTATTGATGGCGATCAACCCTACCGATCCCTTGAACTCAAGATTGCACAAGCGGAACACGACGACAATGGCACTCTACTAGCAACCCTGCATAGTCAGATGGACGACATAGATGGGTTTCGAGTCTCAGCTCGCGCCGGCCAGCTGCTGCATGGATTAGGCTTTACTGCAAAAGAACAAAGTCAGAGTGTGAATACGTTCTCTGGCGGTTGGCGCATGCGCCTTAATCTCGCCTGCGCACTCATGACACGGGCCGATTTACTATTGCTTGATGAGCCTACCAATCACCTGGATCTCGACGCTATGGTCTGGCTGGAACGATGGCTGACCAGTTATATCGGCATTGCGCTCGTAATCTCTCATGATCGTGAATTTCTTGATCGCTCAGTCACCCGCATTGCTCACATTGAGAACCGTACGATTCAAGTCTACGAAGGAAACTACAGCCTGGCAGAAGAGCGTCGGGCCGCATGGATTGAAATTCAAAATAAACAACACCTGCGTCAGCAAAAACAAGTTCGTCACATGCGATCCTATATCGATCGATTTCGTTACAAGGCCTCAAAAGCGAGACAAGCTCAAAGCCGTTTGAAAGCACTGGAACGTCTGGAGATTATTTCACCGGTTCATCAGGAGAACGGGTTTGTCTTCGAGTTCGAAACACCGGACCACTCTCCACATCAACTGGTCGACCTCAAAGGAATCAATGCAGGTTATGACGACGTTGTCTTATCAAACGTCAACTTTCGCCTTTCAGACGGTGACCGCATCGGCTTACTGGGAAGAAATGGCGCTGGCAAAACTACCTTAATGAAGACTCTCGCGGCCCAACTCCCTCCCCTTCAGGGTGAATACACCAGCGATTCCAAATTGCGTATTGGTTATTTTGCGCAGCATCAGCTGGAACTTTTGAATCCACAGTGGTCTCCCCTTGATCATCTAACGGACCTTGCGCATCAAGAAACTGAGCGTTCCTTGCGTGCGTTCCTTGGGCGTTTCGGGTTCTCTGGCGACGCGGCGACGGAACCAGTTGCGATCCGCTCTGGGGGAGAAAAAGCACGCCTGGTGCTGGCGTTGATTGTTTACCGCAAACCCAACTTGCTGCTGCTGGACGAGCCGACTAATCATTTAGATATTCAAATGCGTGAGTCCATCTCATTCGCGCTTCAGTCCTACGATGGCTGCCTAGTCGTTGTCGCCCATGATAGACACTTGCTACGGCTAGTCACTGACGAGCTCTGGCTGATAGACGATGGTTCTCTTCGTCCCTTTGATGGCGATCTTGATGACTATGTGGACTGGCTCCGCCATCGGCAAAAAGGAACCAGTAAGCTCATCGAGCGTCAACTGGATGAAGAAAGCAAAAAAGGAAAAGATACCGGTATAACAGCCGAGCAAATCACTCGGTCGTCAAAATCTGCCCGACAAGAAAGGGCAAAACAAAGAGTAAAGGTCAAACCGCTACGCGCCAGTCTAGATAGAATCGAAAAACAAATCGCGAAGGCAACCGAAGTACAGCAACGAATTGAACAAGAACTAGCTGAACCAGAGATCTACAACGAAGACAATCGAAGTCAGTTACGTGAATTATTGTTCGATCAAGCGCGAAACGCACAACTTCATCAAGAATTGGAAGGTCATTGGTTCGCAGCCTCGGAATTACTGGAACAGGCTGATAACTCCACCTAGTTACCTCGACCCGGGTTCCCAATTTTCAATCATAAGTGGCCTTTAACAAATTTTGGTAGTTCTTTTTGTTTGGCCATAAATAGACATATACCAAACCTGCCAGCATAAAGCATGTCAAGTATTGTTTGCACTGCCTCTACCTTAGAATTAAGGTTCTATTCACTGCAATCAGTATCTATAAAACTGGAGAGTTTATGAATCTAAAAATAGTATTTCGAATTGGTGCTATCGTTTTTCTGATAAATGCGTTGGGGCTACTTTTTTCAACGGGAACATTTTTTGAAAT
>JAKUTG010000306.1:0-2770 GCA_022447905.1 Pseudomonadales bacterium
ACTCGAAACCGAGATGACTAAGGTGATCCAACGTGCGAGTGGCCTTATTGCCGCGCTGGTGACAGAGTTGGCAACCCTGTTTTGTCATGTCGATCCACTGTTTCTGGCTACGCATACGCTCGGAGATACCATTGCCGTTTGGGCCGGTACCAGGAAACTGGTCAGCATCCGGCACTTCTAGCAGCGAGTACCAGTAATTGGCTGGATAGACCTGAGCGGCCAGCAACTGATCCCCTGCAGGAAATACTCTGAGAAATACATCTTTGGCACCGGTCCTGAGAAAAATCGGGTCCGAGTCTACCAGGCCATAGCCTCGCACCCAGACTTTATACATGGCTTCCGGGAGCTCAGGTAATACGAAACGTCCTTCATCATTAGTGACAACAATCTTGGCAAAGTGAGTGGGCAGGTCATCGGTTTCTGCGATAACCCAAACTCCCGCTTCATTGCCATCACTGCTTTGCACCCTGCCTTCGATTGTGCCAGACGCGCTAAGCGGCTGAGCGGAGACTGTTAGCGATAACACCGTTAGAGCGGTCAGGCATATAGCCTGCACCATCCGGCGCACTGCGGCGCGTAATTGAAAGTCTTCCTTAATGAATAATTCTTCAAACAAAAACATGGGAGTCTCCTGAGGACTATATTTTTACTTTTTATCAAGTTAATGGACGTTTCTTTCCACTCGTACCTATTCTCATCTCTAGTGGCTGCAAGCCGTAGAATACTATGGGGCCAGATAGCATGACGTCTCAATTTGTACCATTTTTAGTAACAACTAACCTCTACATTTATACTTGATTTTGAAATTATTTTGAAAACGACTATGCAGAAGCCAGTCGAACCTTTACATTTGTTACTATAGTGCCGTAATTTAAAGTTGTTTTTCAGGGTTTTCGAGGCGATCAGTCAGACAAGTGTTGCCATGTTTTCTGAGCACGCTATTGCCAGTTTCTACAAAGCGCGGAGAGCTACCATTCAAATCAGATTCAGGAGAAGGTGAATAATGGATTCAGACATTGATCGGCTAAAGATTGCTTTCAAAAATCGACAGATAAGTCGACGATCTTTCCTAAATTCGCTCGCTGTTGTGGCGGTTGCGGGATACGGCACCATGGGCCGCGCTCACAATGCAGCCATTGCGGCCGCAGTTTCTGCGCCGCCACTACCAGTACAGGCAATTAACCATATGACACTCGCTGTGTCTGACCCAGCCGCATCACTGGAGTGGTATCAAGGTCTGTTCGGTATGCCCATTGCAGCACGCCAGGGCGGCACGATAGTTTTGCAAGTTGGTAACGGGCCGCAATTCATAGCGCTGGGCGGTAATGCCAGTGACAATCCACGAATTACCCACCTGTGTCTTGCTGTAGATAATTTCGATGATGAACGAATTGTGCAGATTCTTGCAGAAAACGGTATTGAGGCCAGTGGACAATCCGGAGCGATGCAGTCGCGGGTAAGAATGCGTGGCGAAGAATTTGGCGGTGCGCCTGATGGCACTCCTGAACTTTATTTTGGCGACCCGGATGGCATCGTTGTGCAACTGCAAGATACAACTTATTGCGGAGGTGCGGGTTTGCTCGGCGAAGACTGCCTGGCAACTCCAGAGCCTGCACCTGGTGCTGGGTTAATGACCTTGCAAGAATTCAATCACTTTACACTCTTTGTGTCAGATCAGGCACGTTCCGTCGAGTTATATCAACGAATGTTCGGCCTACCTATCGACACCTATCAAGGGGCAATGCCAATACTCAGAGTTGGATCAGGCAAGCAGTTCCTGGCGCTGGCGCAAGTGCCTCCTCTATCTGGACGTATCCATCATGCCTCCATGGCTGTCTATGATTTTGATGTCGATCGTATTTTCTCGCTGCTCGAAGGCTATGGATTGAGCATATTGGGAGAAGCTGGCTCAGCGAACGGTCCATTACAGGCCTATGTGACGATGCGTGGACCAGATCGGGGTGGTGCTCAGCAAGGGACTCCTGAACTGTATTTTACCGACCCCGATGGCATTCTGATCCAGCTTCAAGACTCTAGCTATTGTGGTGGAAACGGTTATTTGGGGGAAGAATGTGGCACGATTGAGAATCCTACTGGACGTAACAATTAGGCCGGTCTCGGATTTCAATTGCATCTATTTATTGATTGGAATCACAGACGCAAGTTTCAATCGGAAAAAACATGAAAAGAATGTCTCTATTCAGTGTGTGCATGGCAGCATCAAGCCTCCTTCCGGCGGCGGAGTCGGAGAACCAATCCGTCTCTGGAAGTAATCGGGCACTGCTGGACCAGTACTGCGTAATCTGTCACAACCAGGCAGTCGTCAACTCAGTGGCTCAACCAAACGAAGGACTGCAGACTATACAACTGCGCGATGTCGGCTTGACTCTCGATGTTGAAGACGTGTCGAACCTGGCTGAAAACCCGGAGGTTTGGGAGAAGGTTATCAAGAAGCTTCGCGTAGGCGTGATGCCACCTCCAAATTACCCGCGACCAGATAAAGAGAGCTATGATGGCTTCCGCACATTTCTTGAGAATGAACTAGACCGCGTCGCGTCGAGACAGATTAATCCCGGTCGCACTCAGGCGTTCCATCGACTCAATCAGACAGAATATCAAAACTCGGTTCGCGATCTGCTTGACCTCGACATAGACGTCGCCGATTTGATCCCCACGGACGCGCCGGACCAATATGGCTTTGACAATAACGCCGACGTTCTCGCCCTATCTCCGTTTAGCGTGGAGCGTTATGTCTCCGCTGCGCATAAAA
>JAKUTG010000307.1:0-2491 GCA_022447905.1 Pseudomonadales bacterium
GAATCGCCTCTGCTGGCATTACTGGCATGGAAGATCCTCCAGGGATAACAGCTTTTAGAGAACGTCCTTCGAGCAAGCCACCGGCAAGATTCAATAGTTCGCTAAACGGGGTCCCTAACGTGACTTCGTAATTACCTGGACGCTGTACATGGCCAGACACTGAAAATACCTTGCTGCCCCCACTGCCCTCTCGACCCAAATTATTGAACCAGTCCGGGCCTTTGCGAATGATGGGCGGCAACGAGGCCAGCGTTTCTGTATTGTTGACTGTCGTCGGTTTACCAAATGCACCCACTTGCGCAGGAAACGGCGGTTTAAACCGCGGCATTCCTTTTTTGCCCTCTAATGATTCAAGTAATCCTGTTTCCTCTCCGCAGATGTAAGCCCCTGCACCGCGTTGGCTGTAGAGATCAAATGCCACTCCTGACCCACGAATACCCTGTCCCAGATAGCCTGCCTGGTAAGCCTCCTTAAGCGCATTCTCAAATCGTACCCACGACTGGTGATATTCCCCTCTAATATAGTTGTACGCGACAGTGGAACCAGTCGCGTAACTTGCGATTGCCATACCTTCGATTAACTGATGTGGGTTAAGGTTTAGTATGTCTCGATCTTTAAACGTTCCTGGCTCGCTCTCATCGGAATTACACACAATATACTTCTGACCCGGGGCATCGCGAGGCATAAAACTAAGTTTGAGCCCCGAGGGAAATCCTGCACCGCCTCTGCCTCTTAGGCCAGACGCCTTGATCATATCGATGACGTCGGCAGGGGGTATTGATTCATCAACTATTTTCGACCAGGACTGATAACCCCCCAACTCTTTGCGGTAGTGGTCTAGCAACCACGGCGACTGGATTTCTGGCGCGGGCAAACAAACATAGCATCGTCCCATGACAATCAATCCAGTTCGGACAACAACCGATCAACACCTGCTGGCGTCAGGTTCTCGACATAACGATCATTGCAAATAAGCATCGGTGCTCCGCCACAGGCGCCTAGGCATTCAGCCTCGAATAGTGCAACCTTGCCATCGGCCGTAGTCTCGCCAACATCCACGCCCAATCTCTCTTTGAGTTGATTAAGCACATCTTTGCTCCCACGAAGCATGCAAGACACATTCGTACACACCCTGATTCTATGGCGGCCGACAGGTTTCGTATAAAACATGTCGTAGAAAGTTGCCACTTCGTAAACTTGTATCGGCTGAAGAGACAACAAAGCAGCAACCGAATTTACGACACCTTCGGATACCCAGCCGTGTTCTTGCTGTGCGTAGCGCAATGCTGACTTTACTGCCGCCCTACGACTCGGATATTTTTTAGCCTCGGCTTCTATTTTTTCCCTGACATCGTCAGATAACTGATAGTCGTTTTCCATAGCCTTAGCGGTCTATTTCGCCAAATACGACGTCCTGGGTGCCGATAATTGCGACCATGTCTGTCAACATATGGCCGCGCGACATTTCATCTAGGGCTGCCAGGTGAGGAAATCCTGGTGCGCGAATTTTTACTCGGTAAGGTTTGTTGGCACCATCTGATACTAGAAATATCCCGAATTCCCCTTTGGGGGCTTCTATAGCGCAATACACTTGCCCGGCAGGTACGCTGTAGCCTTCGGTAAACAGTTTAAAGTGGTGAATCAAAGATTCCATATCTTCTTTCATTGCTTCCCGCGGCGGTGGACTCAACTTATAGTCGTCCAACATAACTGAACCCGGATTACTCCTTAACCAGTCCACACACTGAGAGACAATTCGATTTGATTGTCGCATCTCCTCCATACGCACAAGGTATCTGTCGTAGGTATCCCCCGTTACTCCCACAGGGATATCAAAACTCATCCGATCATACACTTCGTAGGGTTGTTTCTTACGCAAATCCCATTCAACACCGGAACCCCTGAGCATTGGACCTGTAAAACCGAGTTGCAGTGCCTGCTCAGGTGTAACAACTCCGATGTCGACAGTTCTTTGTTTCCAAATTCGATTATCGGTAAGTAAGGTCTCGTACTCATCAACACACGCTGGAAACCGTTCCGTAAAAGCCTGTATGAAGTCGAGTAAGGAGCCAGATCTATTTTCGTTCCGACTGGCCATACCCTCATCGCCCTCGCGGTCATTTCTTTGATACAGTGGCATCTTGTCGGGCAAATCCCGGTAAACCCCACCTGGCCGATAATAGGTCGCATGCATACGTGCGCCGGACACTGCTTCATAGCAGTCCATTAAATCTTCGCGTTCCCGAAACGCATACAAGAATACAGCCATCGCCCCGATATCGAGTGCATGTGCACCAAGCCACATCAAGTGATTGCGAATTCGAGTAATCTCATCAAACATAACTCTTATATACTGAGCACGAATTGGCGGCACCACACCCAACAATGACTCTATCGCCAAAACATACGCATGCTCATTACACATCATGGATACATAATCTAGACGATCCATGTAACCAATACTGTGATTGTAAGGTTTACTTTCTGCCAG
>JAKUTG010000308.1:0-2733 GCA_022447905.1 Pseudomonadales bacterium
ATTGATGGTGACCGATTTAACATCGTCTTGTTTACGTTTTGTCTGGTAACCCCAAATGTCTTTTGAACTGATATCGCTCATTAACCGCCCACCGAAGACTGCCCGCAATTGTTTTGCACAGCGGGCATCACTCTCCCAACTGCGTTTGGTGTCTTTAGTGGCTGTGAGATATTCCAAAATCAGTTCATCAAACGATCGGTCGATCTGTTTACCCCAATTTGTGGCGTTGTAGATTTCAACTCTCCACTTTGCCTCTAGAGCTTCCGCTTCCTTGCGGTTGGTAGTTCTGACCCGCCCCCATTGACTGGTCTAGTTTGAATGTTAGTGCATGGGGGCGGGTCACCCACCCCAACCAATCAAATGACCATCATGCAGTAAACTTAAAATACCCTCACATCAACTGGACTACCTTATCGGGCAGGTCAGATGGGTTGGAAACCCACACCTTCTCAGGCACAATGAAGGTTCAACCCAAACTCTCTCCTACCACCTGGGCTCGGTTTGAGGGGCAGGTCAATATTGCCATTGCGGCGGACACAGGAAGACAAGAATCTATGTCAGTTTTCCGCTTCAGTGCGGGGCCACAGCGTTGTGCTGTCGGACATCTCGAGCCTGCACCTACTGCTCAGGAAGAACCGCGCCGTATTGTCGGACCGAAGCAGATTAATGCCAGCAGCGATGTCGGTGCAAAAATTTAGGTACAGGCAGTGACAAGAGAAATCATCATTCAGGCGCTGATTAGCGGTCTGCTGATGGGCTTCATCTATGCCCTCGTCGCAGCTGGGCTTAGTCTGATTTTCGGGCTTATGGAAATTGTCAACTTTGCCCATGGCGAGTTCATGATGCTAAGTATGTACACGACATTCTGGCTTTACACTCTGTTCGGTCTGGACCCGCTATTATCGATTCCGATTTGCATCGCACTTCTGTTTGTCATCGGTGTGGTTACGCATTACGGGATCATCCGTCACATCCTAGATGCGCCTATGCTGGTTCAGATCACGGCTACGTTTGGCCTGGCAATATTTCTTAGAAGTCTTGCTCAGTTCCTCTGGAGTGCGGATTATCAGGTGATCGATGATCCGATCGTGTCCGGGCGCATCGAGATTTGGGGCATCTATCTGGGTCTGCCGCAGGTAGTTGCGAGCGCCGGCTGCCTGTTGGCGTTTGGGTTCCTTTATTACTTTGTCAACCGAACAGAGACCGGAATTGCACTGCAGGCCACTGCCCAGGATCGGGAAGCAGCCGGTCTGATGGGTATTCAAACTGACCGGATGTTTGCCTTAGGTTGGGGCATAGGTGCCGCCTGTGTCGGAGTTGCCGGGGCACTGATCAGCAGCTATTACATGGTATTTCCGGACGTGGGTATTATTTTCGCACTCCTGGCGTATGTGACGGTGGCTATGGGTGGCTTCGGCAGTCTTATCGGTGCATTGATTGCCGGTATTGCCATCGGCTTGATCGAGGCGGCTGGGGCGATTCTGGTCTCCCCGGCATTTAAGTACGGAATCATCTTCCTGTGCTATTTAGCCGTGGTGCTGCTGAGGCCAAAAGGACTTTTCGGTCGGTTCTAGGTTCAAACTGGCAACTCGAATTTCCGTATGGTCGTTGCTAAAAAATGGTGACTGAAGGCTCTGATGCGAAAATTGTGACCCCGCGTCGACTCGGAGGACGTATTCCTCTTATCCTGCTCTTTGTCGCCGCGCTGGTCTTTCCTTGGGTCTTCGAAGATGCCCACACCCAGCACGTGTTGATCATGATTTTCATCTATGGCCTGATGGCGCTGGGGTGGAACATCATCGCAGGTTACTGCGGGCAGATTTCCCTTGGTCAGGCGATCTTCTTCGGCATTGGTGCTTACAGTACCTCCTTCCTGTTCGCGAATTTTGGCATCACCCCTTGGATCGGGATGTTGTTTGGCGTCGCTGTTTCACTGGTGGTTGCGGTTGGAATTGGGCTTCCGACCTTACGCCTCAGGGGGCACTATTTCGCTATCGCAACACTGGTTATCGGCGAGATCACACAGACAATATTTATCAACTGGGAGTACGTCGGCGGGGCAACAGGAATATGGATTCCTATTGTCTGGGACGATCCGTGGTACGCATTCCAGTTTCATGACAGCAAGATCCCAACCTACTACATTGGATTGGCATTCCTTACAGGGGGGTTGGCGTTTACCTACTGGATGGAGCGATCCAAGCTTGGCCTATATTTCCGCGCAATTCGTGACGAGCCCGATGCGGCCAGTAGTCTGGGCGTCGATCTCGGCCGCTACAAACTCCTCGCCTTCATGATTGCAGCGACCTTCGCGTCATTGGCGGGCAGTCAATTCGCCCAGTATATCCTCGTGATCGACCCGGATACAGTTTTCCCGCTGCTACTCTCGATACTAATCGTGTTGATGACCATGTTAGGTGGGCTGGGGCAGATCTGGGGTCCTGTTGTCGGTGCGGCGGTTCTGCTACCGATCTCGGAGGCAACACGAATCTATTTCGGAGGCCAAGGAGGCGCCGAGGATCTAATGATCTATGGATTTCTTATTGTCATCATCTCCGTGTTTTATCCCCGCGGACTGTTCGGTTTAATCGAACGCCTAATCAAGCGTAGAGACAATGCTGGCAGTTAACTACCTGAACAAGAGTTTCGGTGGCCTCCAGGCAAACCAGAACATCAATTTCGAGGTAGCTGAGGGCGAGATACTGGGTGTAATTGGACCCAACGGCGCGGGCA
>JAKUTG010000309.1:0-2733 GCA_022447905.1 Pseudomonadales bacterium
CTACTTGGTGGTAATACTGTTCATGAAAAGACCGGCGGCTTCTATCACGAGCCCACTATTTTTACCAGTGTGCACAACCAGATGCGCATTGCAAAAGAAGAGATATTCCGTCCCGTTTTATCTGTCAACCCGATTAAAGATGCCGAACAAGCAGGAGCAATTGCCACTGATTCGATCTACGGTTTAGCTGGAGCCGTTTGGAGCCGCGACATAAACACTGCACATAAGGTAGCCGACGCCGTAAGAGTCGGGACTATGGGTATTAACAATTACTTTGGCGGCGATATTACGGTTCCATTCGGAGGTTTCAAGCAGAGTGGCAATGGTCGCGACAAATCCATGCATGCCTTTGCCGATTACACGGAACTGAAGACGACCTGGATCGAATTTGAGTAAATTCCTCAGCTACAAATCTTCAGCAAAAGCACCCTACAAACGCTGTACTAACCGGCTTAATTAAAAGAGTCCTTCTATTTGGCCTCTCTCATTCAAATGGATGTCGTGAGCGCTGGGATTTACCGGCAAACCCGGCATGGTCATTACGTCCCCACAGATTACTACAAGAAATTCCGCTCCTGCTGCTAACCTTACTTCTCGAATTGGTACGACATGTTGACTAGGCGCTCCTAGCAATTTTGGATCGGTCGAAAAACTGTATTGCGTCTTCGCTATACAAATCGGGAAGTCGCCATAGCTCTGTTGATACTGTTTTATTTGCAGCCGTACTTTTTTGTCAGCTATGACTTCACTAGCGCCATAAATATCTCTCGCTATTTGTTCAATTTTTTCCCACAGGCTTAAAGAATTATCATAAAGAGTGCGAAATTGGGACTGCGTTCCATCTACTAGTTTAACCACACTATGCGCAAGTTTTTCCGCACCTGAGCTTCCGTCGGACCAGTGATTGCATTCAATAGCATCTACGTTGAGCTTGTTACATAAATTTTTTATTTCAGTAAGCTCATCATCCGTATCGGAACGAAAACGATTTATCGCGACAATAGCGGGCACACCAAATTTAGAGACGTTATCGATATGCCGCATCAGATTATCAAACCCGGCGGTAACCGCATCTACGTTTGCAATACTAAGTTCATCATTCGCCATACCACCATGCTTCTTTAAGGCGCGCACGGTCGCCACAATGACCGCGGCATCGGGCTTTAAGCCGGCTTTCTGACACTTGATGTTAAAAAATTTCTCGGCTCCCAAATCTGCACCAAACCCCGCTTCGGTGACAGTGTAGTCACAAAGCTTTAATGCCGTTTTTGTCGCGATAACAGAATTGCAGCCATGGGCAATATTGGCAAAGGGACCACCATGAATTAGAGCTGGATTATTCTCCAAAGTTTGCACTAAGTTGGGCATGAATGCGTCCTTTAGCAAGGCCGTCATTGGACCATCAGCTTTGACATCTCGCGCGGTAATGGGTTTTTTCTCCCGCGTATAACCAACAATGATATTACCCAAGCGTTGTTGCAATTCTTTAAGGTTCTCAGCCAAACAGAAAATAGCCATAACCTCAGAAGTAACTGTGATATCGAAGCCAGACTCGCGCGGCACACCGTGAACAGCGCCTCCCAAGCCGGTAGTAATATTACGCAAGCTGCGATCATTAATATCCACAACGCGGCGCCAGGTAATTAGCCGCGAATCAAACCCGTTGCTGTTATGCCAGTGAATGTGGTTATCAATAAGGGCCGCCAAAAGATTGTGGGCCGAGGTAATCGCGTGCATATCGCCGGTAAAATGCAGATTGATCTCCTCCATCGGTACCACTTGCGCAAAGCCTCCCCCCGCAGCGCCTCCCTTCATACCAAAGCAGGGCCCGAGGCTAGGCTCACGCAGACAAACTATGGCCTTTTTCCCAATACGATTTAATGCATCACCAAGCCCAATTGTGGTGGTTGTTTTTCCTTCGCCTGCTGGCGTTGGTGAAAGAGCGGTCATTAGGATGAGTTTCCCATTGCGTTCTCCGCTTAACGAATCAAGAAACTGATAGTCGATTTTCGCCTTGTGATGACCGTAACAATGAACAGCTGATTCCGGAATAGCCAACTTATTGGCGATATTGTTGATATGCTCAAGCTTCGCCTCACGAGCAATTTCGATGTCGGTTTCCTGCATGACGACTCCGTCAGTTTTAGATTAATTTTCAAATATAAGCGATAGAATACTCTTGCATTTACTTGATGAACTCGTGACCTATAGGATAGTACGAATAGAAAAACAAAACCTCTGGGTTTTAGTCACCTCAAAGTACAGGAACCCTGCGTCATTACTAATACACAAACAACTAGGTAACTACTAAGATTTAAACCTTATAGCCCATCTAGATGTCCGTACACCACCTTGCCTTCAAACAGAGTGAGTAGCACCTTAGTATCTGAGATAGCTGCGGGAGCAACCCTAAATAGATTCTGATCAAGCAAAGCAAGATCCGCTTGTTTTCCAACCTCGATAGAACCAGTTTGCTCTTCAAGATGATTAACAAAAGCAGCGTTAAGCGTAAAAGCCTGCAATGCGTCCTCTAGACTAATCCTTTCTTGAGGAAGTAGCACTTGATCAGTATCTCCCAATGGATCGGCTCGGGTAATCGCCACCTCTATCTGTTCAAATGGATTAGCCGAAGAAACTGTCCAATCGCTTCCAAAGGCTACTTTACCACCAGCTCGAAGAACACTTCCAATGGAGTAATACCAGCCTGAACGCTCGTGGCCGATAAAGGGATCT
>JAKUTG010000031.1:0-14488 GCA_022447905.1 Pseudomonadales bacterium
TTGTTATCTACTGAGGCCATAGCCGTTAAAGGAAAAGGAAAGACGATAAAGACCGGCTCTCTAGGGGATGTCATGCTGGAATCTATCCAGGCAGCATTCACTGTAGTGAGAAGTCGCGCAGAGTCCCTTGGTCTGAATACAAATTTTCATGAGAAGCTTGATCTGCATATTCATGTGCCTGAAGGAGCCACGCCTAAAGATGGGCCTAGCGCAGGTGTTGGCATGTGCACAGCGCTTGTTTCTGTTCTAACCAATATTCCGGTTCGATCTGATGTGGCCATGACTGGAGAAATAACCTTGCGCGGCCAGGTGCTGCGCATTGGTGGCTTGAAGGAAAAATTACTGGCGGCACACCGCGGAAATATTAAAACAGTAATCATTCCTGCCGATAACGAAAGAGACTTAGCAGAAATCCCTGACAACATTAAAGCGGATCTGGATATTGTTCCTGTGCGTTGGATTGATGAGGTGTTGGCGAAGGCTTTGCAATATCAACCTGCTCCATTGAGCAAGAAAGCAAAGCCAAAAACTGAAAAAAAAGGCAAGAAAGAAGATGTCAATCCGGCCTCTGGTGAAAAGCACATAAATACACATTAATCCCGCGTGTTTTATGTTGACATAGCTTTCTGGCAATTGGTATAAAGATCCCAGCATACTTAGGGTTTCGGGGAAACAATCTGAACTAAACCTAGGCTTAAATATTTTTGTTTTTAGTTAAAAACCTCTTTACTGGTTTACGGCTAAATTAGTGCATTTTATAAGTCGGCTTTCTCTTATCGGTGCTAAAAAAATTTGAGCGTTCATTGAAAAACAACTTTTAATTTGTAAAAAGGGGATAATGTGAATAAATCAGAACTAATAGATGCTGTTGCCACAAGTGCGGACCTTCCAAAAGCTGCTGCAGGTCGCGCCATCGATGCAATGATTGATACGATTACAGGTTCATTGAAAAGAGGTGATCCGGTTGTGCTTGTTGGTTTTGGTACGTTTTCTACTAAGAATAGGGCAGCGCGTATGGGTCGTAACCCCCAGACAGGTGCTCCAATCCAAATTAAGGCGGCTCGTGTACCAAGCTTCAAGGCAGGTAAGGCACTGAAGGAATCAGTTAATTCCTTGTGGTAATATTTTAAGCTACCACATTAAAAAAAGTTGTTAAGCGCAGGATTTTAATACAAATATTTGTGTTTTAATATAGGCAATCTTGGCAACTTATTGGCCGGGTGTGGCGGGCTGTACCGTCCCAGCTTGTACATTGAAGGCGCATCTATGATGCGCCTTTTTAATTTTTATTAGAAACGCAAACCCAATAGAAATAGAAAATGCTTCAAGATATTAGAGACAATTCACAGGGCTTAATTTCAAAAATCATTATTGGAGTGATTATTGCGGTTTTTGCTCTATTTGGGGTTAGTTATTTGGGCGTAGGTTTTACAACCGTGCCGGAAGTTGCTGAGGTCAATGGCCAGGAAATTTCAGAAGCCCAACTTCAGGCCAATACGCAGCAATTTTTAAACTCGATAGGAGCCGGAATTGATTCTATTGATCAGGATTTACTTGAGCAGATTGCTTTAAACCAGCTCATCGAAGAAATTATTCTGCGACAATCAGCCGAAGAAGCTTCAATGGTAATCTCCAGTAATGAGATTGACCGGCAAATTTTAGAAACTGAATCTTTCCAGATTGCCGGGGTTTTCGATCCTGATATGGCAGTACGTACACTTGCAGGACAAGGATATAGTGTTGCGTCATATCGAGAGTTCTTGCGTCAACAGCTTGTTCTGTCTCAGATCGCGAATGCATATTCCAGTTCAAATTTTGTCACCGAGGCGGAACTTAACAGGTTAGCCGAGCTTAATGGTCAAACCCGCGATTTTCGTTATATCTCTGTTATTCTTGGTGCGCGGACCCTGGGTAAGGCGATCAGTGATGATCAGATGGCGGCATACTACGAATCGAACAAGGAGGATTTTATCGATGAGGAAAGCCTAGTAGTACGTTATGTAATTTTGGATAAAGATGAAATTGCTGAAGAAATCGAAGTCGATGAAATCGAGTTAATAGCCCAATATGAATCTGAACGTGAAGAATACGAAGGTTCATCGGAAAAACGAGCGGCCCACATTTTGTTTGAAGCGGGGGTGGATCTTACCGAAGCCGCTGCTCTCACGTTAGCTAGAGAAACCCAGCAGCGAATTCTCGAAGGCGAAGATTTTGAAGCGTTAGCATTAGAGCTTTCCAGCGATATTGTCTCCGCCGAAGAAGGGGGTGATATAGGTTATACAGACGGAAGCGCATTTCCGTCGGAAATAGAAGAGGCTCTTGAAATACTTGCCTTGAACGAAGTATCTGATCCCATTATCACCGAATTTGGTGTGCATCTGGTAAAACTTACGGAAGATACAGAAAATTTCTTTCAACCATACGAAGAAGTTGTAGACAGAATTGAGCGTGATAAAAAAAGAGCTGAAATCGAGTTAATTTATGCAGAAAGGCTTCAAGATTTATCCAATTTGGCTTTTGAGACCGGAGATTTACTCACGATATCAGAAGAGCTTAATCTTCCTGTTTTGCAGAGCGAACCAATAGGACGCTCTGGTGGCAGCACAATTTTCTCTAATCAGGAGTTGATCGCAGCGGCTTTTTCCGACGAAGTTTTAATGGACGGAAATAACAGTGATGTTGTTGAATTAGGTACCGGCCAGGCAGTAGTTTTACGTATTCAAGAATTCAACGAAGCGGCAGTGCCGACCCTTGAAGAGGTGGAACCCGAAATCGCTGTAATTATTCGTACCCAGATGGAGAGGGAGGAAGTACAGAAGGTGGGTAAAAATTTATTGGATGCCGCGGAAAAAGGCGAAGGGCTCGATGAATTATTGCTCGCAAACGAATTAGAATGGATCGTTGAGGATGGCATCGAGCGCAATTCGTTTACAGTGAACCGTGAAATCGTAACGAAGGCTTTCGCTATGCCAAGGCCTACCGCCCTTCCAGAGTTTACAACTATTACTTTGGATAACGGCACATTTGTGCTATTGGAGCTAAATCAGGTCAATTCTGGTGCGGTCGATTCTTTGGAACAGGATGAGCTGGATGCTTTAACAGAAACGCTTAGTACAGGGTTAGGCAGTAGCAATTTTGAGGCGTTTTTGAACAACCTCAGAAGCAACGCAGATATTCAGAGAAGAGAAGGAATAGAAGAATTTTAGCTCTGGCTCAAAATTTATTGTAATTTGCAAACTACTCTGGGGTAGTCTCTTCCAGTGAGCCCATTGCGGTGGTGTTGAAACCGCCGTCTACATATAAGATTTCACCACTAATCCCTGATGCCAGGTCAGAGCAAAGAAACGCAGCGGCATTTCCCACTTCCTCAGTGGTCACATTACGGCGCAACGGTGTTTGGCGAGCGTTGTTTTGGAGCATTTTACGAAAGTTTTTGATCCCTGCCGCCGCCAATGTCTTGATGGGGCCAGCAGAAATAGCATTTACACGGGTCCCGTCTGACCCAAGGCTGCTAGCCATATAGCGGACATTCGCTTCTAGACTTGCCTTGGCAAGGCCCATGACGTTGTAGTTCGGTAGGCTTCGCATTGATCCCAGGTAACTCAATGTCAACAGAGAACCGTTTCGGCCGTGCATAAGGGCCCTCCCTGCCTTGGCCAGAGCCACGAAGCTATAAGAACTGATTTCATGCGCAGTGAGAAATCCGTCCCTGGTCGTGACATCAACGTAGTCTCCATCTAATTCATGTCCGGGTGCGTAGGCGAGGCAGTGGACGATACCATCAAGAGCGCTCCAGTTTTCAGAGAGGGCTGAAAATAACTCCTCGATCTGTTGGTCGCTCGTAACATCGCAGGGATATACTAAATTTGAATTCCAGCCTTCAGCGAACTTGATTACACGGTCTTTAAGTTTGTCATTTTGATAGGTGAATGCCAGCTCAGCTCCTTCCCTGTGCATAGCAGACGCGATGCCAGACGCGATGGACAATTTACTTGCAACCCCCAGAATCAGAATACGTTTTCCTGCTAGAAATCCCATGATCGACTTGTGCCCTCCTGATCAAATAACACTTATGGGCTATTTTACTTTAATTGCGTTGTTTAATGGTTAAATGGACTTGAATTACTTGATGCCATGCATAAAATGCCTGAGGAGAGGTACTAGAAAGACGGCTAGCACTCCGGCCCCTACACTATACCAGCCCGCGGTAGCATAGATTTCCATATAGCTGGCAAGCGCAGCAGCAGGGTCAGTGACTTCTCCTCCTACGGTATCGGAACCGGTCATAGCAGCGATGGTGCCCGAAACGTAGTTTCCCGCGGCCGAAGCTAGAAACCAGCATCCCATCATCATGCCCACCACCCCGGGAACAGAAAGCTTGGTAGTCATTGATAATCCTACCGGAGAAATGCAAAGTTCTCCGGTGGTATGTAATAGATAAAGTAGAACAAGCCAGATCAGCGCAACTTGAGTTGAGTCTGTCGCTATTGAAGCACCATATACGAGGAGCAGAAAGCCAAGCCCTAATTGAATTAGAGAAAGAGCAAATTTCATTGGTGTTGAGGGCTCCCAGCCGCGATGCGCGAGGTATATCCACATCAAGTTGAATAGGGGGGCTAAAGCAATTATAAAAAAAGCATTTACTGATTGAAAAGCGGCTGCAGGAATTTCAAAACCAAGTATAACTCGATCAATGTTCCGATCTGTCATTAAGTTAAGCGAGCTTCCGGTCTGTTCAAATAATGACCAAAAAATAATCTGATAACACATAAGGAAAAGACAGACCAGCATTCGATTACGATCTAGTCTTTCACATTTGGTGAAAGCATAGGTAATCACAACTGAGGCCATTGATACCAACGAAAACCCGAGAATACCCCCTACTACAGCTCGGTTCTGCATGAGCTGCCAGACAACTAAGACCCCGAGCAGTGTGGAAAGATAGATTATTGCCTCTCGACTTACGAAAGGGAATACAGCTTGTCTTAGTAACTCCGGATTTTTCGGTTTGCCAATCTCTCCGAATTCATGTTGCCCGCGTAGAAACACCGCCAGGCCGAACAACATCCCGATACCGGCTGCACCAAACCCGTAACTGAACCCGTAATATTGCAGAAGAAATGCGCAGATAATTGCCCCTAAGAACGCGCCCAGGTTTATGCCCATGTAGAACAGGGTGAAAGCGCCATCACGGCGGGGATCTGAGCGCTCGTACATGGACCCAACCATCGTTGATATATTTGCTTTCAAAAAACCTACGCCCATTATAATAAGCGATAGCGAAAGATAAAAAACCTGTAGATAAAAAGGGTCTCGCTGAATTTCAATTTGGCCTTGAACTGTCACCTCCACAGCTTTCAGCCCTTCGATGGCCATGCCCATGTGCCCTGCAACCAACAGAAGTGCTCCTAGTATGACAGCCTTTGACTGTCCGAGATAACGGTCTGCCACAATGCCACCTATGACAGGTGTTATATATACTAGTGAAATGTAAGCACCGTAAATTCCAGCTGCGGCTTCGTCGGAGAAGAGAAAATGTTGTGTAAGATAAAATATTAGAAGGGCACGCATCCCATAATAACTGAATCGCTCCCACATCTCTGTGAGGAAACAGATGACCAGCGCTCTGGGGTGGCCTAAGAATTCTTTAGACGCTGACTGATTACTGAAAGTGTTTGTCATGCGGGAAACAGCTATTCAATGCCTGCGCCTGGAGGATAGACTCTGATTTGCTGTCCAGGAAAGATCAAATCTTTTTTAGCTATCTCATTCCAGTTCAAGAGTGTGTCGAGGTCAGTATCGAATTGTTTTGCGATCGATGCCATGGAGTCACCGGGCTGCACATGGTAAAGCTTGAGTTCGCTAACCTCCTTGGTATTGTCTATAGCGTGAATGGAATTGCTCGCAAATCTTAAATCCAATATCTGGCCAGGCTGTAGAAAGGAGTCGAGAGATAATTTGTTTCGCTGGGCTATTTCTTTAGATCTTAGATCAAATCTTCGCGCAATGGCCCACAAATTATCGCCTCGACGAACCGTATAAGACAAGGGTGCTTTTATGATTGGTGCCTTAGGAGTACGAATATTTGGTAAATAAGCTAGAACGCTCGTATCGGTGGTTCGTGGCACCATCAGTGAATTACCCGCAATTATCCGGGTACCTTGTATTTGATTAACTGTCTTCAGTATATCTACTCGGGTTCCCAGCTTTTGGGCTATCCCGCTTAAGGTGTCACCAGGTTCTATCTTGTAGCGGTCCCAAGTTACCAGATCATTTGTATCAACACCCTTTAACCCTGCTAGAAGAAGCTCAGCATTATTTACTGGTACTGCCAGGTTTTGGGGGTTTTCCGGGTGAGTGGCCCACTGTAAATAACCCGGATTAAGAGCCCTAAGTTCGGCATAATCTATTTGTGCCAGCTTCGCCGCCTGGGCAAGATCGATCTGTGCTCCTATCTCAACTATCGCTAAGGGCTCCTTGTTGTCAACTGGCTGAAGTATTATTTCGAAACTGTTCGTATCGGAAATCACGCTAGCAAGGGCAAGAATTCTTGGCACATATAGGCGTGTTTCGTTGGCTAAAGGGAGTTCCCAGAAATTGGCTTTTAACGCTGGTCCTCCATTGCGACGAATGGCATTGCGGACATTGCCGTCTCCCGTGTTGTAGGACGCCAAGGCTAGCAACCCTTCATTATTAAACTGCTCATAAAGTTTTTGAAGATAATCTAAGGCAGCCTTTGTCGAAGCTCTGGGGTCTCGGCGGGCGTCATAACACCAATCCAGTTGAAGTCCAAAGCTTCGTGCTGTGGGCGCCATGAACTGCCAAAGACCAACTGCTTGTTGCCTTGAATACGCATTGGGATTAAACATACTCTCGACTATTGGAACTAGTGCTAATTCCATGGGTAAGCCTCGATTCTCTATTTCTTCGACAATCCAGTAAAGAAAAGGAGAGGATCGTTCAGCGATTAAATCGAATAGGCGCTGATTGTTAGCATAGGCGACGACTTGCTTTGCTACGGCAGGATGTTCGTAGGCTTCTTTGAGCTGAAAGCCCGATTTAATTCTTTCCCACACATCATTAAATTCATATACAGTAATGGTTGCTTCTACTTGGGTTTTTGGAACCACCGCGGCATTATTTTGGAGCTGATCGAGAGGATCTTTGCTGGTGCCAAGTTCAATGTCTGGGACTGGCGCGCCCTCGGTTTCGAGTGAATTGGATTGGCACGCGGTGATTGTTAGTAATATAAAACTAACACTGACTATATGGGATGCTGCTTTACTTCCAAAAATACACATAGGGGGTTTATAGACAGTGAGAACCTAAAAGTTATCCTTCCGGCTTCGCAAAGCAGCAAATGCCGATATAGAACAAATACCTTCAATCATAATCACATAGCAAGGCAAAACCGACATAATATAGAGAACCCTTGTGATTACAAGGGACTGCAATACTGACGGTGGCCCAAAGAGGGTATAGAGGTTAGAATTTAACGACATGGAAATAAAACCGCAGAAAGGTATACAGTAGTTTGTGAAATGAAATTTATCTCCAGAAATAAATCGCAAAATAGTCAATTACACGGAATGTCAGACTTAGAAATGCTGACAACCTCAGTGAGCCAGTGGTTTCGGACACCTCAGGGCAGGGAAGTATTGGAAACGGAACGCGCGATTACAGGGCCTATAATTAATCGGTTGTTTGGTTATCATATCCTGCAAATGGCGTGCGACGAGAAATATTCGCTTATCGATGAGAGTCCTGCAGGGCACAAAATAGTATTTGCCCCTGCATGGCATGCTGACGCTCGCAGCGCAGTAGCTGACAACGGAGAATTACCGCTCGCTTCGGATAGTATCGATGTTGTAGTGATTCATCACGTTCTGGATTTTACAGATGACAGTCATCGGTTATTGAGGGAGGCAACACGCGTGTTGCGTCCAGGGGGACAAATGTTGATCATCGGTTTCAACCCCTATTCACACTGGGGGGCCTGGAAAGTATTTAAGCGCAAATTGAACATTCCTTGGCGTGGGCGTTTTATCTCAAAAGGGAGATTAACCGATTGGTTACGGCTATTGAATATGCGCACTGATTCAATAGAGTACGGGCTGCATTTTTTGCCATTGAAAAATTCCTGGCTGCTGAAATATGCTCAAAGGATAGAGCGGTTCGGAAACAAGATAAAGAGCCCGCTTGGTGGCGCCTATTTTTTGCTTTGTGTAAAGCAGGTAGGTTCAATGACGCCGATTCACCCCAAGTGGCGGCCGGTACCCGCGGCAGTGGCCAGGATTGTCGCGGCTGAAAATGCCAGGATAAGAATACACTAGTTACTGAGACGACTAACCTGCATAGAGGAGCACCGCCTTGCCACAAATAGTAGAAATGTATACAGATGGTGCTTGTCGCGGCAATCCGGGTCAAGGCGGCTGGGGAGTGCTTTTGCGTTATGGGAATACCGAAAAAACCCTTTACGGTGGGGAGGCGCTTACAACCAACAATCAAATGGAACTGACTGCAGTTATAAAAGGCCTGGAAGCATTAAACAAGCCCTGTAAATTAATAATAACGACGGATTCCAAGTATGTGCTGTCTGGTATCACCGAGTGGATCAACAATTGGAAACGGCATAATTGGAAGTCCTCTAACAAGAAACCTGTGAAGAATATTCACTTGTGGAAACGACTTGACGAACTAGCTGAAAAGCATCAGATTGAATGGGATTGGGTTAAGGGGCATAGCGGCCACCAAGAGAATGAGATTGCGGATCAACTTGCCAATCTGGGTATAGATGAACTCGATCTTAATACGAAGTGAAGGAGAATTAGCTAAATGCGCCAGGTAGTGCTAGACACGGAAACTACTGGTCTGGATCCTCAACAAGGCCATAGGGTTATCGAAATCGGATGCGTCGAAATTCGAAATCGCAGACGAACCGATAAGAAATTTCAATGCTACCTCAACCCTGACCGAGACATAGACGAAGCTGCTATCGAAGTTCATGGTTTAACTTCGGGCTTTCTAGCTGATAAGCCACGGTTTGATCAGGTGGAGAAGGAATTCTTAGAGTTCATTGGGGATACAGAGCTCATTATTCACAACGCTCCGTTTGATATAGGTTTTCTAAATCACGAATTAGATCAGACTGGATCTGTCTGCAATTCCTTAGAAGGAATATGTACTGTTCTGGATACGCTTTTGTTAGCGAGAAAGAAACACCCCGGGCAACGAAATAGTTTGGATGCGCTTTGTAAGCGCTATGAAATAGACAATACCCAGCGCTCATTACATGGAGCTCTACTGGACGCTGAGATTTTAGCGGATGTCTATTTGGCAATGACCAGCGGCCAGTCTAGTTTTTCACTTCGGGAGGAACAAAGCCGGGTTGCTAGAACGAACAAAAACATGCTTAAAGCTGATCCGAATCGCCCAGGTTTACCCGTACTAAAAGCTACTAAAAAAGAGCTCGAGGTCCACAGAAAGCGTTGGCAGGAAATTGTAGCTGAGAGTGAGCAGGGGTGTCTCTGGCTGAACATTGACCCTGAGAAGCGGGTGAGCTGAGCCCAAGCATAGACGTTTTCCAGAAGGAACCAAAGCCCCGAAATTTCTTGAACAGACGAAATTTAAACTATACCATCTAGCGCCTTTGAGCTTTGATAAATATCTAAAAAAGTATAGGAATTATAGAGGCCGGACCAAAAATTCAATTGCCTGCTCCGCCGTAAATTTTTTTATTCCCCGAAACTAATTACTGCAATCAATGAGGTATTACTTATATGGAGACGCTTGTTTGGAATAACGACATGAGGGTATCCGCATCGTGCTTGCAGTAACCTTTATTGCTATTTTTACTGAAGGAATTCACAAGATACACCGGGTTAAATGCGCAATGGCGGGTGCTGCGGGCATGATCTTAGTGGGTCAGCTTATGGGCTATTACAATCCAGAAGAAGCTGTGCATGCTATTGATTGGAACGTGGTGTTTCTTCTGGGCGGCATGATGACTATTGTCGCTATTATGATTCCAACCGGCGGGTTTCAACAACTAGCGTACTGGGCAGCAGATTTTAGTAAGGGCAGGTTATATCTTCTGTTAGCCTTAATAGGCACTCTTGTTACCGGGTTATCGCTGTTGTTGGATAATGTGACAACGGTAGTAATTTTTGGACCGCTTATCATCCTGATTTGTCAATCATTGCGCGTGAGTGCGATTCCGTTTCTATTAGCTGCTGCACTACTGTCGGATACAGGTGGTGTAGCGACTCTGGTTGGAGACCCTCCGAACTTAATGATTGGGTCAGCCTTTAATATCGATTTCAATACATTCCTCATTCACATGGGTTGGATGGTGTTGGCAGCGTGGCTCGTTGTTCTTGTGCTCCTCCGGTTTTTGTTTAAAGAAGAACTTGCTGTTATTCCCCACGAATTAGATTTAACCGAACGGGCACCTCTGGCTGATAAGAGGACTTGGTACGGCTCACTCGCTGTACTGTTAATTATGGTAGTCGGGTTCATAGCGCATAACGCCTTGGACTGGGAGCCTTGGTTTGTCACTGCCATAGGGCTAACCGCTTTAGCATTTGTGGGTAAAGATATCGACATGGAAGAAGCATTCGCTCATACCGAGCTCGCTCTTCTGATGTTTTTTATTTCGTTATTTATTATTGTCGGAGGTGTAGAGCACAGTCAGTTCTTAGCGTATTTAGGCGGGTTAATTATTCCGTTTGTAGAAGAAGACCTACTCACAGCAACACTTTTACTGTTATGGGTTGCTGCGATACTTTCGGCGGCAATCGATAATATTCCATTTACCGCGGCCATGATTCCAATAATTGCCGGGATGGAAACACAGGGTATAAATGTTACCCCTTTATTTTGGGGCCTTGCGGCTGGTGTAGGAATGGGTGGCAATGGTACTCATATAGGCTCTACCGCAAATGTGTTTATCGTAACAATCTCAGAAAAAATGGCTAAAGATGCAGGGGATCCCAGTCTCGCTATCACTCCAGGGCTCTGGATGAGGAAAGGTCTGCCAGTGATGCTAGCAACCCTGATTACTTGCACAATTATCATGTGGTTATTCTGGGATTTTTTCTCCGAGCCTATTTTTTAAATACGGGTGCACACTGAATTTTATAATAAAGCCAGTGTGCCCTTTGCTCAATTGTGTTTTCCCGAGGTTGACACCCAACTACTAGTCTCTGTTACTGATCTGGTTTACTTTAAAGAAATGACTACCCGTGGCTACTTTCTTGACCCTAATGATCTTCGGGAGTCAGATCGGTTTATACTCTTTAATGGCAATCAAGTAATAATAAGAGGCGACGAATTTGTGTGGACTTTTGAGCATCTTGATGTTCAATTACTACCTGATTTTCAATTATTGCTGGTAGAAGAAAAACCCAGTGGCTATGTAGCCGTACAAGGTACTTCGATACTAGCTGATCAGTTGAAAGCTGAAAATCGCAGCCTTAGAAGCCTTCTTTTTGTTCAGCAAGACTACGATTTTTCAGTGATTGGCAAAGCTAGCCAGATAATTGACTGGTACGGCTCACACCAATTCTGTGGAAGCTGCGGAGGTTCAACTGAACACCATGAGATTGAAAGAGCTGTTTGTTGTCTTAAATGCAACAACCGATTCTATCCACGGATCAACCCTTGTGCCATCGTATTGGTCGTAAGAGGGCGTAAAGTTCTACTTGCACGCAGTGCCCGATTCAGAACCGGATTTTACAGCTGTCTCGCTGGATTTATTGAAATTGGCGAGACGGCCGAAGAGACTGTTTTGAGAGAAGTAAAAGAAGAGGTAGGTATATGCGTCAATAACGTCCGTTACATAAAGAGTCAGTCTTGGCCGTTCCCATCTCAATTAATGTTGGGATTCATTGCTGAGTATGAGTCTGGAGAAATTGAACCAGAACCTGAAGAAATAGAAGAAGCAGATTGGTATGACATAGACCAATTACCCAATATTCCTCTCCCAGGTATAAGTGTGGCAGGAGAGCTTATTCAGTACTACTCCGAACAAGTGAGGTCTGGGTTATTTTGAAATACATTTTAATAAGAGCAAAATTGGTGCTGGTCTTTCCAGTTTTGAAAAAAAGGGGGAATTTGTTTGGAATATTTAATTGAATACGGAATGTTTCTAGCTAAAGCGGGTACTATTGTGGTGGCCGTTATCATTGTTTTAAGTGTGATCGCAGTTACTGGGCAAAAAAACAAAAAGTCCGGGAAGAAAGGCAGTATTAAAGCTACTCGTTTGAATGATCATATTGAAGAAATGCGAGATGCGCTGAGAGAGAAAGTTCTTGATAAAGACTATCTGAAGCTTGTTTATAAAAAGGAACGGAAGAAATCAAAGGCTGAGCGTAAGGAGAAAAAACAACAGCTCAAAAAGGAGCAGGCAGAAGAGTTTGATAGCGAAGAAACAAGAAAAAAAAGATTTTATGTGCTTAATTTCAAGGGAAATATCGGGGCAGCAGCTATCTCTTCCCTGCGTGAAGAAATAACAGCCGTACTGTCAGTAGCAGACCCCAAGGACGAGGTTTTAGTATGGTTGGAAAGTCCGGGTGGTATGGTGAACGCCTACGGTTTAGCCTCATCGCAATTATTGCGGATCAAGAACGAAAAAATCCCATTGACCATTTGTGTTGATAAAGTAGCTGCAAGTGGAGGCTACATGATGGCTTGCTTGGCAGACAAGCTCGTAGCCGCTCCATTTGCGTTGATTGGTTCTATCGGTGTAATCGTTCAGTTACCTAATTTTTCCCGGGTTCTAAAAAAATATGATGTCGATTATGAAATGATCAGCGCCGGTGAATTTAAACGCACGCTAACGACATTTGGCGAAATTACGCAAAAGGGGCGTGATAAAGTGCAAGAAGATGTGGAGACAATTCATGAAATTTTCAAGGCGTGGGTTAAAGACCCCCGGCCAAGCGTTGAGATTGATAAAATTGCCACTGGTGAAGTTTGGGTTGGGACGCAAGCGAAAGAACGGTACATGGTGGATGAAATTAGGACTAGCGATGAATGCATCATTGATGCTTGTGATAATGCTGAAGTATTCGAAGTTGAGTACGTGTTTAAAAAATCAATACAGGATAGGCTGGGACGTGTTCTTGAAGGCACGGCAGATAAGCTTTTTTCCAAATGGTTTGAAAGATCGACGGACGATATATATCAGTAATTACGAGTAGAAGTAAAACTAATGGAACCATTAAAATTCAAAGCACTTCAGGTTAGTGAGGTTTCCGAAAATAAATTCGAATCTGAGCTAATTGAGCGCGACGTGAATGACCTGCCTGCAGGAGATGTGCTGATTGAAGTCTACTATTCATCAGTCAACTATAAAGATGCATTGTCCGCCAATGGCAATAAAGGAGTAACTCGACAGTACCCTCACACTCCTGGCATTGATTCTGCAGGAATAGTGAGAGCGACCACCTCTAATATTTTCCAGGAAGGAGATGAAGTGATCGTGTGTGGTTATGACCTCGGTATGAATACCGCTGGTGGTTTCGGACAGTTCATTCGTGTTCCTGTTGCCTGGGTTGTTTCCTGCCCGAGAGAATTGGGAATGCGTAACAGCATGATTCTCGGCACTGCGGGTTTTACTGCAGCGCTGTGTGTCGAAAAACTAATTGCCAACGGCCTTTCAATAGACAGCGGAGATGTACTGGTAACTGGGGCAAGCGGAGGTGTTGGGATCGTGGCAGTTATGCTGTTTAACAAGTTAGGTTTCCAGGTTGTTGCCAGTACTGGTAAAACGACAAACCAAAATTTGCTCAAAGAACTTGGCGCGATAGAAGTCATTGATCGATCAGAATTAAGTGAGACCAGTGCTCGTCCTTTATTAAAAGAGCGCTGGGGTGGAGCGGTGGATGTGGTTGGTGGGGATACGTTATTTAATGTGATCAAAGCACTTAATTACGGAGCGAGTGTCGCTGCCTGTGGCCTGGTGCAGTCGGTTGCATTTCAAGCATCCGTATTGCCTTTTATCCTGCGCGGTGTGAACTTACTTGGAATAGATTCGGTGGAATTGCCGTTGGAAAGAAAAAAAGCGGTTTGGGAAAGGTTGGCTAGCGACTGGAACCTACCTAATCTGGAACGTGTTTGCACTGAGATTGGGTTCGATCAACTGGAGGAGAGTCTTATGAAAGTGCTCCACGGAGAGGCAACTGGTCGTTACCTATTAAATCTGCAGCGTTAATATCTGCATAATGAGCCAGCAGCCGTCTTGAGCGGATGACGAACAGCATTGTAGAAGAAAGAATTAGGAATTTAAATCCAGCGTTCATTTACACCACAATTTCTAGGTTCATCGAGAGCTGCAAATTAGAGGCGCCTGAACAAGGGTTCTGGTTCAACAGTACAGGCTTGGTAGCTCGTACTAAAATCGGATAATGCCTGAATACAAGCATCAGGGTCCTGGTCATGGCGTATGGCGAAGGTACTAAATCCACAACGTGACATGTAAAAAAGT
>JAKUTG010000310.1:0-2731 GCA_022447905.1 Pseudomonadales bacterium
CTGATTTGCCCAAATCGTTTTCCATATCATCTATAGGTATTCCCATGGAATCAGCAATGCGGGCCATCCGCTGGAAATTTGCCGCTACACCAGCTGCATCTACCAGCACACTTGCACCAGCTTCATCCAAAAGTTTTTGACGTGTTTTTTCAAGCAATGCCTGATTACGAGTAGCTACAGCTTCACCTAGTAACATAAGTTCTTTGCCATGTTTAATTCCCAATGTTGCGGCTTTTTGATCACCGTTAACGCCTTGAAGATTTATATCAGTTTCTGTTGTCATTGCGCTCGCACGGAGCATCGAGGAATGTGCGTTAGTTCAGTAGAAACATTCATTTATTGCAGAAACTCTTGCAGCAATAAGTTCCATCTGCATGCGATTAATTGAACGATCTTCTTGCCCAATCAAATTTGCCATGCCTTCAACAGAAAGATAAATTGCACCGGATAAAGCCAACCAGTCTCTTAGAGCATCTGGCACCAGTGAGAGCGCACGAATGACATTGGCGTTGCGACCATTCGGCCAAAGATTTTCTTCAGTACCGGCCAATCCTTCCCTTGGCAGCATTGGCACAAAGCCAGTTCCCAATTCAGCTTGTTCTGGTCGATAGGGCGAGGGTGCACCAGCAACTGCTTCTGGCATGTCTTCCAGAGGTAGGTCGAGAGCTCGATGGAATTCATCAATACTAAATACACACACCACTATGCCGGCTAATTCCACATAGGCTTCAGTGCTTATGCCTGCATCGGGAAGGCTTTCTACCCAGGATCGAGTGATTCGGGTTTGATCTGTGATGATGCGATGTACTGCATCCACTGCGGCTGGATCGAGTTGCGAGTCAGAATCATGTTCACCGGCAACATTATAAGGGGAAAGAGCTTGCTTACGCTCGTGACAGAAACTGCAACTAACCGCAACTCGCGATTCCAGAGCAATGGCCACGCGCTCCGCGCCTGTCCACCAGGATCCAGACTGAGCTAGCCGTTGCCAGAATTCACCAAATTCTTTCTTAATGTCGTCACGAATTGGGTATGGAGAATTCGAATATTCAAAGTAAGCCACTAAATGGTCACTCTTATTAGTTTGAACTCTAGTTTGCCCCGTTACTCAAAATAAATCTTCAATTAATTGCAGGAAATTGATTGGGCAAACTACCAGCTCACATAGAAATGCGATTAGGGGGAGCGATAGTATAGAATACGGCCCGGTTTTAGTTTATTGAGGCAATTTTTGTGTCTATTCCTGATTGTATGCAAGGACGCTTATCGATTCCCGCAATCGGTGCGCCACTGTTTATTATTTCAAACCCTGATCTGGTGATCGCCAAATGCAAAGCGGGAGTAGTGGGTTCATTCCCCGCACTTAACGCTCGGCCTGTAGAAGTACTAGAGAAATGGTTGATCCGCATTAACAAAGAATTGGACGCACACAATCAAGTGAATCCAGACAATCCTGCGGCGCCTTATGCCGTTAATCAGATCGTGCATGGATCGAATGACCGACTCATGCACGACGTTGAACTTTGCGTTAAATATAAAGTACCAGTTGTTATTACATCATTGGGTGCAAGACCGGAAGTATTTGATGCGATTCACTCATATGGTGGTATTTGTTTGCACGACGTCATCAATAATCGCTTTGC
The DNA here is from genome assembly GCA_022447905.1 of Pseudomonadales bacterium. Lineage (GTDB taxonomy): Bacteria > Pseudomonadota > Gammaproteobacteria > Pseudomonadales > Pseudohongiellaceae > UBA9145. The sequence goes on from JAKUTG010000310.1 coordinate 1,644, forward strand.
TCACAAAGCAATTGAAAAAGGAGCTGATGGATTGATTTGTGTTGCAGCTGGAGCCGGAGGTCATGCGGGCACATTATCTCCAATGGCTTTCATTCAAGAAGTAAGAGAATGGTTTGATGGGCCAATCCTTTTATCTGGTGCTATATCAACCGGAGACGGAATTCTTGCAGCATTAGCGATGGGAGCTGACCTAGCTTATATCGGTTCTGCTTTTATCGCTACCGAAGAAGCGAATGCGGATCCGAAGTATAAACGGGCACTGGTGGATTGCGCTGCTGCAGACATTGTCTACACTAATTTATTTACTGGGGTGCACGGAAACTATTTGAAACCTTCTATCGAGGCTGCCGGATTAGATCCAGATGATTTACCGGAAAGCGATCCTTCAAAAATGCAGTTCGGTTCCGGTGGCAGCAATAAGTCTAAATCATGGAAAGACATTTGGGGCTGTGGGCAAGGAATTAATGCGATTAAGTCAGTAGTTTCAGCCGCTGATCTAGTAGAGCGACTCGGACACGAATATAAGCAAGCGCAGCAAAGAGTGTTGGCTGCCTGAGCTCCATTAATTATTTACTCGTTTATTTGTAAGCGCTACAGTGTCTTTAAGCTATTTCATGAAACTCAGGCCGGGCTATGGGGAGCGATTGGAACTAACCGTTAGTCTTCACCATATCTTCGCCATATGGCCGTGTACGCCCTGAGTACCCCAGCGTATAGTTAAAAAAATACACCATGTATTTCAAGGGTTTGCACATACTCAGGGATACCCATAGAGCACCGAAAAACGGCCGTTCCGGGTTTTCATCCCGGCAACAGGGGTTCGAAACCCCTAGGGGACGCCACTTTTTTCCTCAGTAGATACAATCACTTACGAGACTTTTTCGGATTTTTGGAAGTTTTGCAAAGGCTGGAAATAGGGTTCTTAGCCCATTTTTCGCCCATTTGTTTTTTCTCAGGCATAAAAAAAGGAGCCAAATGGCTCCTCTATTACTGGACCGAGAATCCCGAGCAAACTAGTTAAACTCATTTACTAGTGAGCATATTGCACTAGAAGGTTCTCTGTAGCTGACGAGTTTGACTCTCAAGTC
>JAKUTG010000311.1:0-2728 GCA_022447905.1 Pseudomonadales bacterium
GAAAGATGATTGGCTAGATTATACCTTGGAGGTAAAAGTCAGAAATATGGGAACAGACAACCATTTCGGTATCGGTTTCCGGGAGAATAGGGTTGGACATCACTATGGATTCTATATGAACGACTTTGCGGGGGCTGAAACAAAGTATTGGTTTGGAATTTGGAACGGTGGTTACACAGCTTTGGCGGGCGGTTGGGGTGAAGATGGAAACTATAAAGATGCTGAAGATTGGAATACCATGAAAGTTGTGGTTAAAGGGTTTCATTTCGATCTTTATATCAATGATAAACTGTTGAAACGTGTCGAAGATAAAGGAAAAACCTTTAAGTCAGGCCCAGTGGCACTGGTGAGCGACAAGAATGTGAAGGAGGCCGTTGCTCAGTTCGATTACGTAAAGATCGAAGGAGATGGAATTCCAATGGCCGTTTCTTCTGTTGGCAAATTAGCAGTTTCATGGGCAAATATAAAGTATGCTCATTAGGAAATCGATTGTCTCCTGTTATCGGTTTACTAGATATAACTTCGCCTACTAACTCAGCTATAACCATTACCTCTCTTTTGTAATTTTCGTCTATTGTTTCAAGCTTCTCATGCCTGATTTAAATATTGAACTATGCAGGTGTATATAATATTATGCGAGATGGTAAGTGATGTTCGTAGTTGGCTCAGTAGCTTCTTGATCAATAACTCTGCAAGGTTAGAAGGCAATTGATATGTTGGACGTCTTCATCCCCTATTTCCCGTAAAGATATAGAGATTACCGCCAGCCGTGATTTATAGGTAGGAGCAAATAATGATGCTAATCATCAGTTGCAACTGGATATCAGCAGTGTAACAGCCAGCAGGTTGAGAATTGATGGCAGCCAAGTAGTTGATATCGACCAAGCTAGAGCAGCCATCGCCTCACTTGACAACGCCACTGATACGGTTAATCAGGAACGAAGCTACCTAGGTTCGATGCAGAACCGTTTAGCTTTCACTATGTCCAACCTGAGCAATAACATTCAGAATATCGAAGTCTCACGATCAAGCATAGAAGATGCGGACTTTGCGGCTGAAGCAGCTGATCGGGCCAAGAACCAGATCCTAGCGCAATCAGCTACGGCCATGCTAGCCCAAGCTTCAGCTATATCGCAGAATATCCTGTCGCTCTTGAGATAAGCCTCCTACTAAGAACCTAGCTGATGCGACAAGCCCTCACCTTTTTGGGTGCTATGCGCCCGATTCGCCAATCCCAATTCCTACCAGCAGCCCTATCGCTTTACCCTGAAAGCGCAATCGTGATAGAATGCCATACTTGAGAGTCGAATTCACGCTAAAGATGTAAAGGGAACCTAGGGGTACCCCTGTTTTTCAGCGATGGCAAACGGTCAAATCAAAGGTGTAGGAATGGAATATTGGAAGTATCTATGTTGAGGTTTCTATTTGGTGGATTCTTTGGGACTGTAGCCGGTGGGTTCTTGGAGTGGTTCGATTCAAGTAAAAGAGTAGAATAAGATAATGAAGAAGTTTGATGCAGTCCTGCTATTGTTTTTGATGGTTATCGTGGCAGTTTTGGTTCGTGCTGAGGATACCAAGGAAGTTGTTATTGCAAGTGCTAAGGAACTTAAAGGGGTCAAGGCGAAAAAGACTTTTAACCGTTTGGGAGATCCTATTGTCAAAGCTGTTGAAGTTAAGGGACCGAATCCTGTTCCTTTTTATATGGACGCTACTGAAGTTACAGTTGGGCAGTTTAAGAAGTTTGTGGAAGAAAGTGGGTACTCATATGGGTGGGACTGGAAAAGATTGCCAACACAGGCGGAATGGGAATAGCTATCAAGTGGTGAACAGAACTGATGAAGTTGGCACAATCTACCGGAGCAAAAATAGGGTCATATTTCTCCGTGGCTGTTTCCGGAATTCAATTTTGTTCTGATTTATCTGCAAAAGGAGTATTGTAATGACATTCGTGCCTGAACCAGAGTTGTACAGCTTTATGTTGCGCGGGTATCATCTGTTCTCCGAATGTCTTCCATCAGCATGGATAGGAGATATCAATCACATAATTGATGAGATGAACGTCTCCGGCTTTGACCAATTCCGCTATCCGAACGTGAAGATGGAGCCGATGTATGATTCGGATGGAAAACTAACCCAAACCGTGGTGCGGAATATCCTGGAAGCGGATGCAATTTTTAGGAATCTCCTCGATTTGGATTTTATTCTGCCCTGGATAGTGACCTTACTGAATCGGTCACCACGTCTGACGGAAAACTACGGCTATTTCAGAAATGCGAATCGGCCAGTGGGCTATCACGCTGTGCGTAATGGCGGCCAAACGCAAAACCTAAATCATCAAGGCCTCCCCCAGCTTGAAATGGTCAAGGTAATGATTCCACTTATGGATCAAAATTCTGAAACTGGCACTCTTTCCCTGATTACAGGCAGCCATCTACTGGATCTGAAACCGCCGTTTGATCTCAATGATTTAGGGACTCTACCGGAACTGAGAGCCTTGGAGGTTGAGGCCGGCCAACCAGTAATCTTCAGCGAAAATCTTTACCACGCTGGATATCCCGGCACCAATATGAAGCAGCAGCGTCGAACGCTGTTTTTCTCCTATGAACCTTCCCACCACGCCGACTGGTTCGTTTCACTGTCGGATGAATTCATTGAAGGGTGTACACAGCGGCAAAAGAAGCTATTGCATCGTCCCGGCCATTGGCAGGAAAATTGGAAGCAAGAACTT
>JAKUTG010000312.1:0-2721 GCA_022447905.1 Pseudomonadales bacterium
CGTCTTCATGGCGTATCTCTATTAGCTCACCTTTAAATACATTCAGGACGCTCGTATCCTTTGGTTTATCCAGCATCAGGGAAACGTCACGGGCTCGAATGTGGGCCCTTAAATGAATTCCTATTTCAGCATTTAATCCTGCAATACGGAGAGTACCGCCATCGAAAGATAATTCACCCAGATCAAATTCTCTATCATACCCAGAGTATGTCGCGGAGATAACAGCACCCGCGTCGAACCGGCTAGTCATAGGATGCAGGTCAAGCCTGCTCATAATTTCTTCGACAGTACCTTGTGCTGTTACCTGTCCCTCCGAAAGCAATATAATTTGATCGGCTATAAAAATTACTTCCTCTAATGCATGGGTAACATAAATAATTGTAATGCCAGTTTTCTCACGCACCCTCTGAATAAATGGTAATATTTCAAATCGGTGTTGAACATCGATAGACGCAAGTGGTTCATCCATAAGAAGGAGTTTGGGGTTAGATAGTAAGGCTCTTCCAATAGCTACTCTTTGTTTCTCGCCTCCCGAAAGAGTTCTTGGCCTCCTTTCCAAAAGTGGTGCCAATTCCAAAAGTCCAGTTATATCGGTCAGATTTAGCGAGTTCGCCACGTCCCGGTTTTTGGGTGTGCCATAAATTAGGTTATTTCGCACAGTCATGTGCGGGAATAAACGGTCATCCTGAAATACATATCCAATCTGTCGTTTATAAATTGGCAGATTAATCCTCAAGTTCTGATCAAATAAAGTTGTATTTCCTATCTGAATAACTCCAACATCAGGGCGAGTAAGTCCGGCAATGGCGTTGATAGTCGAGGTCTTACCAGCGCCGGATTTGCCAAATATGGCTGTAATACTTCCTTCTTCAACTTCAAACTGAGTTTCAAGCCTGAAGGAGCCAAATGCCTTGGTAATATTTACGCTAAGCACAGCTATCTCTTTACCTGTCGAGTAATACGTCTTGCCAAATACTCAGATGCTATAAGGGCACCTAGTGCAAGTATAACTGAAATACTAAGTAAACGGACCGCAGCCGCGTCTCCACCAGGCGTTTGAATCAGCGTAAACAAGGCCAAGGGAAGTGTGCGCGTTTCGCCCGGTATATTGGAAACAAAGGTTATAGTCGCACCAAATTCACCCAAGCTCCGCGCAAATCCCAGTATTGCAGCAGCAATGAGACCAGGCGAGATGATTGGAATGGTTATAGTAAAGAAAACTCGGAAAGGGGATGCTCCGAGTGTTGCAGCTGCTTCTTCCAGGCCTTCGTCAATTGCTTGAAATGAAAGTCGTATAGCCCGGACCATCAGAGGAAAAGCCATAACAGCAGACGCAATTGCCGCGCCTTTCCAAGTAAAGGCTATCGTAATTCCCAGAACGTCACTTAAAAAACCACCGATTGGTCCTTGCCGACCGAATAAAAGCAAAAGTACGTAGCCCACAACTACCGGTGGAATCACCATCGGCAGATGTACTAGTCCATCCAAGATTAAATGACCATAAAACTGGCGGCGGGATAGCAACCATGCCGTAGCAAGGGAAAGAGGCATACTGATCAACACACTCCACGTTGCCACCTGAACGCTGAGAAGAACAACCTCGTATTCAACTGGGGAAAGAATCGTCATGTCTAAGGTAACTCAAATCCAAATCTAGCATATATATGTTTTACCGCTGGGCTCATTATAAAGTTGTAATATGCCTTCACGGCTGGCCTTTCTTTGCTTTGAACTATCGCCATAATATATTCAATCTGGTTATGTGAGGTGTTCTGGAAGGTAAAAACGATTTTTACCTTCTTACTGTTTAATGCGTCGGTACGGTAGATCAACCCAATTGGGGTCTCGTTGCGCTCTACCATGGCTAATGCCGCCCGAACATTGGCAGCGGGTGCCAGCCGGTCTTGGACGATTTTCCATAATCCCAATGTCTGGAGAGCCTGTTTTCCATAAATGCCTGCTGGAACATGAGTTGGATCCCCAATGGATAGACGGCCTCTAGAAAGCAACGTATTTACTGTTTTTTTTGTTAAAACCTCAATAGGACGCCAATTCTTTTCATAAGCAGCTAATACTATCCGATTTAACAGAAATGGTTTCTTGGATGAAGTATTAATAGCTAACTGTTTATCTAGAAAATTCATCCATGACTTATTTGCAGATATAAATATATCGGATGGAGCTCCCCTAGCGATCTGATTGGCTAAAGTTGAACTGGCGGCAAATGAATTTTTTATTTTTTCGGATGATTTTGATAGGTATTGCCGCCTAACTTCTGAAAGGACTTTTACAAGACTTGAGGCTGCAAATACGTTAACGGTGTCCGCCTTTGATTCCAAGCTTGTCGTACATAGACCAAAGGTAATTGCTATGAAGACCAGTTTTTTCGCATAACTGATCATCGACAACCACTTTCACACCAATAGCCAAGGCAGCGGCTGGGCGATCGAGGTTTTAGACTAGCTATTACCATTGTCATTGGTCTTGTTGGTCCGGAAATTTGGCTTGGAGTACCGCCAGGTAACGCTGAGAAGAAACCAACAAAGATTGCACCTGACAATTCTGCCATAGATCCGGGTGCGGAAGCGATGCTGAATGCCAGATCGGGTGGTAAAGCAACTACCGCGGCCGTTAGTCCTCCGTAGATATCTCTACGAAAAGAGTGCAAATTCCATTTCAATAAATTGAGGCCTAAATTGTTTATAGATTAAAGTGATAAAA
>JAKUTG010000313.1:0-2702 GCA_022447905.1 Pseudomonadales bacterium
AAATTCAAGTTCAATGGCATTGAGCTTTTGACGTACAGACTTCTTACGCTGACTCTGGCCAGGCATGATGAATGTTCGGCCGATATACCTGTTTTTCACAAATCCTTCTCGATACTTCAGGCCAAGACGATTTGCAAGTTCCAACGCAGAAGTGCGGCTGGTGTCGGGAATAGGAATCACAACATCGATATCATGGTTGGGTCTCAAACGTTTCAGTTTGTTTGCTAACTTTTCCCCCATCCGTAGGCGTGCTTTGTAAACCGAAATGCCATCCATTAATGAATCCGGTCGAGCAAAATAGACTTGTTCAAAAATGCAAGGAGTATGATCACCAGGTTCAGTGCACACCTTTGAGTGGAGATTTCCGTTCACATCTATAAATACCGCCTCTCCCGGTGCCACATCCCTGTCTAGGTTGAAACCCTGTGAGTCCAGCGCAACACTCTCCGAAGCGATCATATATTCGTTGCCGTTATCTGTCTGGCGGCTACCAAACACTAATGGACGTATCCCATTGCGATCACGGAATCCCAAGATGCCATACCCAGTTATCATTACTACCGCCGCAAATCCACCTCGGCATCTATCATGCACCCCAGATACGGCAGCAAACAAATCCTCTGGAGTCGGTTTAATTTTTCCGCGGCGCTGCAACTCATGAGCAAATACATTAAGAAGCACTTCAGAATCAGAGTCTGTATTGATATGGCGTAAATCTGCCTTGAACAGGTCACGGCCCAACTCCTCCGTATTGGTGAGATTGCCATTATGTGCCAGTGCCAGCCCATATGGTGAGTTGACATAAAATGGTTGTGCTAAGGCAGGACTGGTGCTCCCCGCTGTCGGATACCTTACATGGCCTATCCCCATCTGCCCTGTTAAACGGCGCATATGCCTAGTGCGGAATACGTCTTTAATCAGGCCATTATCTTTACGCAGGTTTAGTTTACCGTTGTCGCTGGTCATTATACCGGCAGCATCTTGACCTCGGTGCTGCAAAACTGTCAAAGCGTCATACAGACATACACCAACATCGACACTTGTTACAATACCAACCAATCCGCACATAGCACGCTCCGAAATATGTCAATTCTTCAATGAATTCAGTCCGTTTATTGCCCCAAATTTATGCTATTCATATCGTTAATAAAAATACGCGACCATTCAATCGCAACTAAAGCATAAGGCATTAAAACGGATTGTTGCCATTGCTCCGTTTGTGAAACAAATACGCTACTAATAAACACAACAAACAGAACAATTATCAAGCCCCTAGCAATACCGAACACCCCGCCCAAGAGACAATCAACGAATTTAAATCCTGTAATCGTCAGCAATTTTGACAACATCCTATTAAGCAGCGTGCCGAGCATCATAACAATCACAAAAATCAGCGCAAAAGCTGTGACATAGCGCACACTATCGTTCTCCAAAAAGTTTACCAACAGACCTGCAAGGTATTCGCTATATACACGAGCAACTAGCAAAGCAGCGATCCACGTAACTAAAGATAAAACTTCTTTTACCAAGCCCCGCCAAAGTCCAAAAATAAAGGACAACGCGGTCACCGCCAGGATCGCCGTATCTACTTCATTCATTACTCTGTGTTTCTCGGTATTCGCTTATGGCTGTTTCAATTGATAGCGCACTACCATGCCCTCTAATTGGAATTCATCCCGCAGCTGGTCAATGTAGTCGCTGACCAAAGCTCGTTCTAACCAAGGGCCCACAAAAACCCCGGTAAGTTCCGCTTGCTCCGAATCTATGTCACGGGTATATGCTTTATAACCTGCTGTTTGCAAACGTTGCAGTAAATTTGTAGCATTTGAGGCTTCCGAAAATGAGCCCAGACGGATACTCCAGCCATTGGGTAAACCTGCCGGGTTGAGAGTGGGAATATCACGAGTAAAACCCGACTCAGAAGCACTCACCTCAATAACATCACTGGCACTTTCTTCTATAGTTTTTGTAACGGGTTCCGGCTCTGGTTTAGTTTCTATAGCAACCAGGTCAGCGTCAGAAATAATTACAGGTCGGCTTTGTTGCGGTTCCGGAAGTATCGGTACCACTGGCTGTTCAGGTATGCGGCTCGCGGTCTGGGTTTGATGGCTACCTTGCCCATCAAAAATAATTGGCAGAAAGATGAGGGCAAGAGACGCTATCACTATCGTGCCTACAATCCTCTGTTTAGTGCCCTGTTTCACTCTAGAATCACTCCGTACTTCCAAAGTTCACTAGCTACTGTTACGGTTTCGGCTAATTGAAATATTGAAAAGACTAAAGCCATACATCGTAAAAATCATCCAGCATTATTGGCTGAGATGACGCACAGCTGCCACTGTGTAAAAAGAGCCAGTTACCACGACCACGTCCTCAGTAGTTGCAAGTTTACAGGCGGCTTTGTAAGCTTCTTCCAGCGCATCAAACTGTTCTAATCGACCCTCTATCCGGCATTGCTTTATCCGCCTGAAAGACTCGGCCGATGGCATACACCGAGGTTCATCGACCTGCGCAATATACCAGATGTCCAGACAGGATTCTAAGGCTCCCGCAATACTCTCTATATCTTTATCTGCCATAAGAGCTATGACTCCAACAATTTGCGTTATCCCTTGGTTTACACACCGAAATTGTAGTAAGCGTTCTCCAAGTAACTTTGCAGCTGCCGGATAATGAGCCACATCAAGAATTACACGCTTTTT
>JAKUTG010000314.1:0-2686 GCA_022447905.1 Pseudomonadales bacterium
GCCCGCTGACTTGTTAGAGCCCGAGTTTGAGAAGCAGAAGATTGAATTACTAAAAATCGCTAAGGATGAAAGTATTAATCTTGCTAACGAAGACGATGATACGCTGACCTATATTTTATTTCCGAATCCAGGGTTGAAGTTTCTTAAAAACCGTAATAATCCTGACGCCTTTGAACCTGCGCCTACTATAGGGTTGGATTAACAGTAAGTCGATTATTCGCAGATAACGTTGATGGGATGTTAATACCAATTAAAGAGAAGATGGCTCGTCATCAAAAATATTCTGGTTCATGGTTTCTGAAGGTGATTCTGATGTTGGTTTTCCAACTACACGTGCTGGCACCCCGACAACAGTGGTATGTGCTGCGACGTTGCTAAGTACCACACTACCAGCGCCGATTTTGGCGCCTTCTGCAATTTCGATATTACCTAACACCGAGGCTCCAGCTGAAACCATTACCCCGGAACGAATTTTAGGATGTCGATCCCCCTGCTCATTCCCTGTACCGCCAAGCGTTACTTGTTGGAGAATTGAGACGTTATCCTCTATAACCGATGTTTCTCCGATCACTATTCCGGTTGCGTGATCAAACATAATACCTTTTCCAATTACGCAGGCCGGATGAATGTCTACGCCAAATACTTCCGAGTTACGGCTTTGGATAAACAATGCTAGATCCTTACGGAGATTACTCCATAAAAAATGGGCGAGTCGATGCACTTGGATAGAAAGAAAACCTTTAAGGTAAAGAATTACGGGCAGGTAGGAGTTAATTGCCGCGTCTCTTTCATAGACCGCGCGGATATCACACGCCGCAAAATCAATAATTTGTGGTGAGGTCGAAAAGGCATTGTCGAATAGTTCTAGCACCGTTTCCACCGACATCACGTCATCAGATAGCTTGTTGGCGAGGATAAAGCTTAATGCTGATTCAAGACTATCGTGATTCAGTACACGGGCGTACACATAACTGGCTAACAGAGGCTCCTGCTGGACAACCTGTTCAGCTTCAGTTCTCAACTGTTGCCAAAGCTCATCGGACATTTTTATATTCCGGTGTTTTTTGAGGAAGATCGATTATACGACCCCTGAGAGTGCATACAAGCTTAAGAGAAGGGAAGCCTCATTAAATTTTAAGCGATAATGGGCAGAGACAAACACCCTGCAATTTTTGTAATATCTAATGAATGAAAATAGAACCTGCTATTGTTGCAAGCTTTAGCTGTTTGAGCCTGCTGATTACTAGTCTCGTGTTTCCGCAGGAACGCGATCAGAGCCAGTACTGGCTAGACTTGGCGGCCGCCGACCAGATATACGCAGATCGGTCGGCGGAAATTGGCCGCACTCGTGCATTCCTCGAATTCCTCGGAGAGGGCTCAATTGTGTTTCGAGAGAACGGTCCCGTTGACGCGCTCGAAGAATATCGGGTTGCAGATTTTGAGCGCGACCAACTTACCTGGGAATCACATTATATTGATGTATCTCGTGATGGTGATCTTGGATTAACTGCTGGGCCGTACACTTCGGTGGATGAGTCAGGAGAAGGGTTGGAGTTCTTCGGTCACCTAGTTTCCATCTGGAAAAAAACTGGTGAACGTTGGGAATTAATGGCAGATATGGTGGCACCAATTCCGGGTTACCTGAGCCTCGACGTTGAGCCTAGCTCTGAAGACACTTTGCCCGTATTGGAAGAGACCGCTCACCCAGTGTTGGCTATGTCTGAAGAAAACACCATGCAGAACCTGATTGATGCAGACAACTTGTTTGGTTTATCGATAAATTTTCGGGGAGGACAACGAGCTCTCCTGAGATATGGACTGGAAAATTCACGAGTCTACTTGCCTAACATGGGACCTGCTGTCGGTGCTGAAGTGGCTAGTTCAGTTTACGGCGCGTATCTTGATGACCAACTCAGCACCATAAACCCCATAAGTTTAACTCACAGAGGGGGCTTCCTGTCTTCATCTAAGGAGATGGGTTATACGTACGGGACAATGGCAACCGCTACTGATGAATCAGAACCGGGGTTTCGGGCCGCTTACTTACGCTTATGGCGTCTTAATGAGGTCAATGAATGGCGTATCGCCGTAGAAGTGTTGAGACCCATTGACTAGTTTCTAACCCGAACAACTCTTTCGCCCTCACGGTACGAAGTTCCCTGCAAATTTTCGATTTCTATTGCCAGCTGATGATAACCATTACTAAAACTGGTGGTATCCAGTCTGTAGCTATAACCGAGAATTGGCGCATTGGGATCACTTTGAACGCCCATGACGTCCACGACATCTTCACGACGGATTGAATATCCAGCTCTTCCGATGCGTTGGTCATCTATTATTAGGTAAACTGCCTGCACACCGATATCCTCGTTATATGCCCACCCACGGATGTCTACGGTGCTACTCAACTCAGCTCCCGCTTCAGGGTAATCTATCCATGCTCGTGGCGGATAGGGACACGGGAAGGAACGAAAATCCGGTTGAGATTGCTTATCTATAACTCGGTCTGCCAGATAATAACTGAATCGTTTATCTCCATTAAACAATATTAGTTTATCTGCTAGTTCGATGCTGTTCACATATTGGCACATGATACCCAATAAACCGTGTTTGTCAGGTAGGGTCAGCGTACTGGCTTCATTAATATACAGCACTGGGCGGTTTAATACTGTTCTAAGACCCGACT
>JAKUTG010000315.1:0-2684 GCA_022447905.1 Pseudomonadales bacterium
AAATAAGCGTGTATGGTTTTTCTAACGTTCAAACTCTATTTATCCCCTAAATACTATTAGCATAGCGACGATTTCAGGTCGTCATGATTTCCTACAACCTTTCTAATACTTAGGAATGGTTATTAAGAAAATCTACGCTTCACTTAAGATTGCCCGAACCTAAAATCTCACATACTGTCCACACACGCTCAGCCTGTCGATGTAGCCGCACCGCGCAGATCAATTTCATATTAAATATTGTAGAATGCAGTTGAGTATTTGTCAACACAACGACTGACAGCTCGATGCTAGCTTCATCCTCATCAGACAAAACTTTGTAATTAACAAACGCAAAAGATCTGCCTCGTCCGCGAGAAAATTCACAGAATTCCAAAGAATCCCTTGCTAAATTATCGGATGCCTCCTCCTTGATTTTCTATCCTCTAGTTGATAAACTTCCGCAAAATAATCAATTGACACGCGAGGTTAATTTATACTAGGAGAATAAGACATGATCCATACTCTTGCCATTGCCAACTATCGATCTTTGCGAGAAGTCATATTGCCACTTGACCAACTGACGATCATTATAGGAGCCAATGGCAGTGGAAAATCGAACTTATATCGCGCACTTAGGCTCTTAAGCGACACCGCAATGGGCGGAGCAATACCCTCGTTAGCACGCGAGGGAGGAATTAACTCCGCAGTTTGGGCTGGACCTGAGACCTTTGCAAAAGACGTTAAAAAAAATCACTTGCCAGTGCAAGGTGGACCACGCAAAAAACCGGTAAATCTCAAGCTCGGTTTTGCGTCGGATAATTTCAGTTACTCTGTCGAGTTTGGCTTACCAGTGCCACAGAAGCCCCCTTCTGCTTTTGACCACGATCCCGAAATCAAGCGTGAAGCAATTTGGCACGGAGACAGATGGCGTGCCCCTTCAGCATTGGCAGATAGACATGGCAGTCTGGTACGCGTACGTGATAGCAGGGGCAAGTGGCAAACAGCATCAGAAAATCTCGCTAGATACGATAGCATGCTCACGCAAATAGCGGATCCGACCTTGGCACCAGAGGTGCTCATACTTAGAGACCGCATTCGTTCTTGGCGTTTTTACGATAGCTTTCGCACTGATGAATTTTCCCCAGCACGGCAGGCACAAATCGGCACGCATACTCCGGTGTTATTTCACGACGGTCGTGATCTAGCTGCAGCGTTACAAACCATTATCGAAATCGGTGATGTTGAAGGATTAGAAACAGCAATCGAAGACGCTTTTCCTGGAGCAGAACTCTGGATTGAGTTCGATGGAGGGAGATTTCAAGTTGCATTTAAACAGCATGGTCTGTTGAGACCACTTTCCCCAGCAGAGCTCTCGGATGGAACGTTACGATACTTGTTATTGGTTGCGGCGTTGCTGACACCTCGACCACCAGATTTTATGGTTTTAAACGAGCCGGAGACGAGTCTACACCATGAACTGGTTCCGGCACTGGCTAGGTTGATTCGGAAAGCCAGTGAAACATCACAGGTATGGGTTGTAACTCATTTGCCTATGTTAGCCGAACTATTAGAAGAAAACGATCGGAGCCAGTTGATCCGCCTCGAGAAAGAGTTAGGAGAAACGCACATTCAAGACCAGGATCCACTTAATACGCCCATTTGGAACTGGCCATCCCGTTAAACAGCAACTATCATGATTACCGAATGGAATAGGCACATTTTTAGTCCTGATCTCTTCCTCATATCTTAAGCGAGTCACTGACAGAACTCGACCAACAATTTTTTTATAAGAAAAAGTCCTCAGACAGACTGTTACGGCCGCGACCGACGGGCTTCCATATTGGAATGCACGTCGATGAGTACTGTCTGCCCTTCAGCATTCAACTGCTGTGCTCGCCGAAGCGCAGGAACCATTTCAGTCGGCTGTATTACAACAATACCAACTGCACCCAGACCTTCCGCAATTTTGGCATAGTCTCCCGTCATTTCGGTCGTCCCGTACCGCTCACGTGCCGTTGGCATACCACCTGGATAAGTCGCCATCCCTCCATTGTTCAAAACAATAGTGGTGATCGGTGCCTTTTCCCGAACTGCTGTTTCAATATCCAACCCAGACATACCAAAGGCACCATCACCCATAAAGTTAAGGCAGAACTTATCAGGATTAGCCAACTTAGCACCAATCATCAGTGGAATCCCAAAACCGAGATGGGTGGTTTTCCCCCACCCAACATAACTGTTCGGAACCGTAGCAGGATAAAAGGGTAAAATGGAGTCCCTCGGCCCTCCAGCGTCGTGAGTCACGATGCTATTTTCCAGATCGAGGGTTTTAATAATATCTCCAATCACCCGGTAAATATTGAGCGGAATTTCATCAGAATTCAGTAACGGCGTCCAATCTTTCATCCACTCCTCTTTTAGATCCAAAATCCCTTGAGCCACATCGGCTGGAGGTTGGTCTTTTGACTTCACAAGTTCAATCATAGATTGCAATGTCAACTGGGCATCACCTGGTAAGCCAATCTCAACCGAATAATCCTTGTTGATATCTTCCCTACTTTGGGTTTTGTGGATAATGATCTTTACATCTGGATTTGGGTGGCTATAAGGGGTTAGTGTCAAACTGGATCCCACGGCAAACAGAACATCCGACTCCTGTATCCACTTACGCGCGGGAAGTGTGGTCGCACCACTGCCTGCAACCA